>NZ_JBQENN010000001.1:494071-590389 GCF_052044625.1 Pseudomonas sp. 22515 | reverse complement strand
GCTGTAGCGTTCGGTATCCGCGAAGAAAACATCTTCCCGATGTGGGACTGGGTGGGCGGGCGCTACTCGCTGTGGTCGGCCATCGGCCTGCCGATCGCCCTGGCCATCGGCACTGCCAACTTCAAGGAACTGCTGTCCGGCGCCTACACCATGGACCAGCACTTCCAGACCGCACCGTTCGACAAGAACATGCCGGTGCTACTGGCCTTGCTGGGCGTGTGGTATGGCAACTTCTGGGACGCGAACAGTCACGCGATCCTGCCGTACGACCACTACCTGCGCAACATCACCAAGCACTTGCAGCAGCTGGACATGGAATCCAACGGCAAGAGCGTATTGCAAGACGGTACCCCGGTGAAGACCGACACCGGGCCGGTAATCTGGGGCGGCGTGGGCTGCAACGGCCAGCATGCCTACCACCAGTTGCTGCACCAAGGCACCCAGTTGATTCCGGCCGACTTCATCGTGCCGGTGGTGAGCTTCAACCCGGTGGCCGACCACCACCAGTGGCTGTACGCCAATTGCCTGTCGCAGAGCCAGGCGCTGATGCTGGGCAAAACCCGCGAGGAAGCCGAAGCCGAATTGCGCGCTAAAGGCCTCAACGAAGCGGACATCGAAAAGCTGGCCCCGCACAAGGTAATCCCGGGTAACCGCCCGAGCAACACGTTGGTGGTCGAGCGCATCAGCCCGCGCCGCCTGGGCGCGTTGGTGGCGATGTACGAGCACAAGGTGTTCGTACAGAGCGTTATCTGGGGTATCAACGCCTTCGACCAGTGGGGCGTTGAGCTGGGCAAGGAACTGGGCAAGGGCGTTTACCAGCGCTTGGTCGGCAGCCTGGAAGACAGCGCCGAAGACGGTTCCACCCAAGGCCTGATCAACTACTTCCGCGGCCGTCACCGCGGTTGATCCGAAGCTTGTGCCGGCCTCTTCGCGGGTAAACCCNGTTACTTCGTAGGAGCGGGTTTACCCGCGAAGAGGCCGGCCCAGGTTGAACACCGCTCCCAGCTACACTGTCCTATCGAATAGCCGTTGCAGTCCATCGCCCCTTACAAGAGCAGGACCACCCGCCATGTTCGATATCCGCAAATACCCCCAGGCCCTGGCCGTCAGCCAGTCCGCCGCCCTCACCCCCGAAGACTACCGCCGCCTCTACCGCCAGTCGGTCGAAGACCCAGACACCTTCTGGGCCGAACAGGCCAAACGTCTGGACTGGATCAAGCCTTGGTCAAGCGTGCAGCAATGCGACCTGCATACCGGCAAGGCCCGCTGGTTCGACGGTGCGCAACTCAACGTCAGCTACAACTGCATCGACCGTCATCTGGCCCAGCGCGGCGAGCAAACGGCCCTGCTGTGGGAAGGCGACGATCCCAAGGACTCCAAGGCCATCACCTACCGCGAACTGCACCGTCAGGTCTGCCGCCTGGCCAATGCAATGAAAGCGCGCGGTGTGAAGAAAGGCGACCGGGTGTGCATCTACATGCCAATGATTCCCGAGGCCGCCTTCGCCATGCTCGCCTGCACCCGCATCGGCGCCATCCACTCGGTAGTGTTCGGCGGTTTCTCCCCCGATGCCTTGCGAGACCGTATTCTCGATGCCGACTGCCGCACCGTGATCACCGCCGATGAAGGCGTGCGTGGCGGCAAACGCATCCCGCTGAAACAGAACGTCGACAAGGCCCTGGCCAGCTGCCCTGCGGTCAGTAGCGTATTGGTGGTGCGTCGCACTGGCGGCGATGTTGCGTGGACCGAGGGCCGCGACCTCTGGTATCACGAAGCGACGAAGGATGCCGGCGACGACTGCCCCCCAGAACCGATGGAGGCCGAAGACCCGCTGTTCATCCTCTACACCTCCGGCAGCACCGGCAAACCCAAAGGGGTGCTGCATACCACCGGCGGCTACCTGCTGCAGGCAACGATGACCTTCAAGGTGGTGTTCGATTATCGTGACGGCGAGGTGTTCTGGTGCACCGCCGATGTCGGCTGGGTGACTGGCCACAGCTACATCGTCTACGGCCCGCTGGCCAATGGCGCAATCTCGCTGATGTTCGAAGGCGTGCCCAACTACCCGGATACCTCGCGCTTCTGGCAGGTGGTGGACAAGCACCAGGTGAACATCTTCTACACCGCCCCGACCGCCCTGCGCGCACTGATGCGCGAGGGCTCTGCGCCACTGCAGGGCACCTCACGCAAAAGCCTGCGCCTGCTGGGCAGCGTCGGCGAGCCGATCAACCCGGAAGCCTGGGAATGGTATTTCGAGGAGGTCGGGCAGAAGCGCTGCCCGATTGTGGATACCTGGTGGCAGACCGAAACCGGCGGCATCATGCTCACCCCGCTGCCCGGCACGCAGTCACTCAAACCCGGCTGCGCTACCCAGCCAATGTTCGGCGTGCAACCGGTGCTCCTGGACGAAAAAGGCAAACTGATCGAAGGCCCCGGCGCCGGCGTGCTGGCGATCAAAGCCAGCTGGCCGGGGCAGATCCGCAGTGTCTACGGCGACCACCAGCGGATGGTCGACACCTACTTCAAGCCCTTGCCCGGCTACTACTTCACAGGCGACGGTGCCCGCCGCGATGCCGATGGCGACTACTGGATCACCGGGCGCATCGACGATGTGATCAACGTATCCGGGCACCGCATCGGCACCGCTGAAGTGGAAAGCGCACTTGTGCTGCATGACAGCGTGGCCGAAGCCGCGGTGGTCGGTTATCCCCACGACCTCAAGGGCCAAGGCGTCTACGCCTTCGTCACGACCATGAATGGCGTGACACCAGATGACACGCTGAAGGCCGAGCTGCTGGCCCTGGTCAGCAAGGAAATCGGCAGCTTCGCCAAGCCTGAGCTGATTCAGTGGGCGCCAGCGCTACCCAAGACGCGCTCAGGCAAGATCATGCGGCGTATACTGCGCAAAATCGCCTGCAATGAGCTGGAAAACCTGGGCGATACCTCGACCCTGGCCGACCCAAGCGTGGTACAGGGCCTGATCGACAAACGCCTCAACCAGTAACCGGCGGCCGCAAATCTGGCCGCCCTGTACAGCAGGTCGCCATGGAAGCCCTTCGTCGCCGTATCGAAACCCAGGTCATGAGCCTCACTGGGCTGGCCCTCGGCCAGCTCGACCTGGAATCGCCCAAGGGCGACCCCGGCCTGTTCGGCCCGCACAGTATTAGCTGGCGGGTACATGGCGACTTCCCGAGCATGCTGGTCGGTGGCATCAGCGCGCTGATGCTGCAGTTGTTGCATCCCCTGGCCCTGGCCGGTGTGTGGGACCACTCCAATTTTCGTGAAGACCTGCTCGGCCGCTTGCGCCGCACCAGCCAGTTCATTTCCGGCACCACCTTCGGCGCCACTGGCGATGCCGAGTGGCTGATCGACAAAGTGCGCACCATTCACCTGCAGGTCACCGGCACTGCACCGGATGGCCGCCCTTATGCGGCCAGCGACCCGGATCTGTTGACCTGGGTGCATGTAGCGGAGGTCAGCCGTTTCCTCGCCGCCCACCTGCGTTACCGCAACCCACACCTGCCACGCGCCGAGCAGGATGCCTATTACAACGAAATCGCCCTGATCGCCGAGCGCCTCGGTGCCCGTGACGTGCCGCGCTCGTGCCAGCAAGTTGAAGACTATCTGCAACGCATACGCCCGCAGCTGCACTGTGATGCGCGCAGCCATGAGGTCATGCGAATCCTGCTCGACGCCCCTGCCCCCAGCCGCCTGGCACAGCCAGTTGGCAAACTGATGCTGCACGCGGGTATCGACTTGCTGCCCGGCTGGGCCCAGGCACTGCTCGGCCTGCAGCACGGGCCCCTGCAGCAGCGCCTGATCCGCCTGGGCCTGCGCCGCACCGCGCCGGTACTTCGCTGGGCAATGCGCGACGGCTCGGCACACCGGGCCAAACGGCGCATGGGCATTGATTGAGCGAAAAGGGTGCCCCCTGCGGAACTGATTTAACGTGCCATACTCCAAGCACTCCTGCTTAGACAGACGAAGCGACACATGTACAAAGGATTGACTCGCGCCGCTGGCGCAATCGTGGCCTTGGTAGCCCTGTATAGCCTGCTCGGCTTTCTCATTCTTCCCGGTGTCGCACTGCGCATCGCCAACCAGCAGTTGGCCCAATACGCCACCGTGCCGGCCCACCTCGAACGGATCGAACTCAACCCATTCAGCCTCGAGCTGACGCTGTGGGGCCTGCAGATCGGCGAGCCGGGCAAGGAGCAGGTCGGTTTCGAGCGTCTTTACGCTAACGCCTCGCTCGACAGCCTGTGGACAAAAGCCCTGCATCTGGAAGCGGTGGAGCTCGACAAACCGCGCAACGAAGTGCTGTTCGCCAAGGACGGTACCCTCAACCTGACCGGGTTGTTCAAACTACCGGCCAGCGAAGCCAAACCCGAAGAGCCGCCCAGCGACCCGTTCCCGCTGCGTATTGGCAGCATCAAGCTCGTCGACGGCTACCTGCACTTCGAGGACCTGCGGCCCAGCGAGCCGATCGAGTTCCTCTACGACAACATGAATCTGGAGCTGAAAAACCTCAGCACCCTGCCCAACGACAACGCCGACATGACCTTGGTGGCCAGCGGCCCCAATGGCGGACGCATCGACTGGAAGGGCACGCTGAGCCTGTCGCCGATCGCCTCCGAAGGCACACTGAAGGTCACTGACGGCAAGATGAAGCTGTTCTGGCCCTACGTGCGCGATGCCGTGCCACTGGTGCTGGAAGACGGCGTGGTAAGCCTCGATACGCACTACAAGCTCAACCTCGCCAAACAGACCGAGCTGCTGCTGGATAACGTCTCCGTGCGCATCGCGCCATTCGCGATCAAGGCGCCGGATGGCCGACCGTTGGCACGCCTGGCCAGCCTGGAGGTTAGCGAAACCTCCATTGACCTGGTCAAGCAGCAGGTCACGGTGGGCAAGGTTCGCAGCGAAAAGCTCGAAACCTGGGCGGCGCTGGAAAAAGATGGCCAGCTCGACTGGCAGAAGCTGTTCGCCAGCCAACCCGCCAAGGCCACGCCGAAGGAAAAGGCCGAGCCGGCGGCCGCAGCACCTACGCCTGAAGAGAAAGCGGTCAAAGAGCCAAGCAAACCCTGGCAAGTGCTGCTCAAGGACGTGCAGTTGCGCAACTACCTGGTACACCTGGAAGATCGCAGCCAAAAGGCACCGGTAGCCTTGGACCTTGGCCCTCTCAATGCCGACCTGCAAGGTTTCGACAGCCTCAACCAGTCGCCCTTCACCCTCAAACTCGATACAGGTGTGGGTAAGCAAGGCAAGCTGCAGGCTGCAGGCCAGGTCAACCTGGCACCGATATGGGCAAAGCTGGATGTGAGCACCCGCGACATCGACCTGCGTGTAGCCCAGGCCTACATCAGCCCGTTCATCCTGCTGGAGCTGCGCAGCGGCATGCTCTCGAGCGACCTCAAGGTCGACCTGAAGAACACCGCGCCGCTGGCCTTCAATGTGACCGGCAAGGCGCAGGTCAGCCAGTTGCATACCCTCGACACCATCAAGAGCCGCGACTTCGTCAAATGGCAGCAGGTGAACGTCGACGGCTTGTCCTACGTGCACGGCGATGCTCTGTCGATCGACAAGGTGACCCTGCTGCAGCCCTATGCACGCTTCATCATCAACGAAGACCGCACTACTAACGTGAATGATCTGCTGATCCCGCAACCGGCCGACGCCCCGGCGAGCCGCCAGCCCAAGCCGACCACGGCCAGCAGCAACAAGCCGCTTGGCATCCATATCGGGCAGATCGACATCAATGACGGTTCGGCCAACTTTGCCGACCTGTCGCTAACCCCCAACTTCGCCACAGCCATCCAGCAACTCAACGGGCAGATCGGCACCATCGACAACCGCAAGCCACGGCCGGCCAAGGTCGACGTCAAGGGCAAGGTAGACCGCTACGCACCGGTTACCATCAAGGGCGCACTCAACCCGTTCAATCCACTGGCCAGCCTGGACATTGCCACCAGCTTCAAGCGCGTCGAACTGACCACGCTGACGCCCTACTCCGGCAAGTTCGCCGGTTTCCGCATCCGCAAGGGACGGCTGAACCTGGACCTGCACTACTTGATCACCAACGGCCAGCTCAAGGCCGAGAACAAGGTAGTAGTGGAGCAACTGCAGCTGGGCGAGAAAGTCGACAGCCCGGATGCGGTCGACCTTCCGATCCGCCTGGCGGTGGCATTGCTGAAGGATACCGAGGGCAAGATCTCGATCGAGCTGCCGGTGTCTGGCGACCTCAACAACCCGCAATTCAGCGTGATGCCGATTGTTTGGCAAACCCTGCGCAACCTGGTGCTGCGCGCGGCGCAGGCGCCATTCAAATTCATTGGCGGGCTGATCAGCGGCGGTAGCTCGGAAGACCTTGGCAACGTGGCCTTCGCCCCCGGCTCCAGCGAACTCAGCGGCGAGGCCCAGTCGTCCTTGGACAAGCTGGCATCCGCGCTGAAAGAGCGCCCGGAACTGCGCCTGGAAATCGAAGGCACCAGCGCCCAGGCCAGTGATGGCCCGCTCATCGCGCAACAACGCCTGGAGCGTGAGTACCAGGCCACCTGGTACAAGATCCTGCAGCGACGGGGTGACAAGGTGCCGGCCAATGCCTCGATGCTGGTGGTTGACGACAGTGACAAACCGGCGATGCTCGAAGGCATCTACCGCACCCGCCTGAAGCAGCAGCCGCCTGCCGAATGGGAGCAGTTGGGCCGTGACGAGCGCGCCGCCAAGCTGCGCGAGGCCGTGATCAAGTCGTGGGCCGAGAGTACCGCCTTGCTGCGTACCTTGGGGCAGGAGCGGGCCAGCAGCATCAAGGACTACCTGGTCGACAAGGGCAAGCTGGAAGACGACCGGGTGTACTTCATCGATACCAGCCTGGGGCAGCCTCAAAGCGATGGCCGGGTGGTGACACCGATGCACCTGGATGCCGAGTAATCCCCTCTGGCAGGCCTGGCCTGTTCGCAGGCACGCCTGCCCCCACAGGCCTGCGCACTACCTGTGGGAGCGGGCGTGCCCGCGAAGAGGCCAGCACGGGCTTTAAACCAAGCGCTGCCCCGACACCGCCGGGTGATACAACGGTTGAACCTTGTTCCCGGCCGGGTCCAGCAGGTGGAAGCTGCGTGCGCCGTCACCATGGTTGAACGGCCGGTCGAGCAAGGTCACGCCACGGGCCTTGAAGTAGGCATACCAGGCCTCCAGCTCCTCCACACTGTCGACAACGAACCCGTAGTGATCCAGGGTCTGCAACCCGTTGGCCGCCCCTGCCCCACGCCCCAATGACAGGTTGTCGTTACCGCAAGTGAGGTACACCAGGTCCTCATTGGCGCGATTCAGCACTTCCATGCCCAGCACATCGACGTAGAAGCGTTCACACTCTTCCAGGTTAGGCACCAGCAGGGCGATGTGGCGCAAGCCATTCAGGCGGCCAGGGCGTGCAGGCAATTCGGACATTGGCGAAGCTCCATTTTTGTATACAATTCATTATTGAATTTAAAACAAAAGGAGAGATTTGTGTATAGCCTGTTCATCAAGACCCGAGTGAAGCCTGGATGCGCCGACGCTTTCCTGAGTGCAATCAAGGTCAATGCTGCAGCTTCCGTGGCGAGTGAGCCTGGCTGTCTGGTGTTCGATGTGTCGCAGGACCGGGTTGATCCGGAGGTGATCTACCTGTACGAAATCTACCGCGATGATGCTGCGTATAAAGCGCATACCCAGACCGCGCATTTTCGCGACAGCCGCCCATTGGTGGAGCCTCTGATCCTTGAACAGGAATGCTTCGAAAGCGATGTGATCGCGCGCAACCCAGTGTATTGAACTCAAGAAAAAGCCCTGGCACGGGCCAGGGCTTTGCTGAAAGTGGCCAAATCCATTTGGCCGACGGGACATTCCTTTACTCGGCTTTCAGGCCGTCAGACATTACGCTCTTGACGCCTTTGATGTTCTTGGTGATGCGCACCGCTTCTGCTTTCTGCGATTCGGTAACCTTCACATCAGAAGACAGCGAAACAACACCTTGGCTGGTCTCGACTTTGATGTCGCTGCCTGGGATGCCTTTTTCAGTCAGCAGATCAGCTTTAACCTTGGTAGTGATCCAAGTGTCGGAGCCTTCTTGCTTGGCGTTGTCGACGGTGTTGGCCGCCAACATGACTGGAGCCTGGGTTGGCTCAGCGGCGAATGCACCGTTAGCCATGGTCAGGGTCAGAGCGGTAGCAGTAGCGGCAGCAATGGCGAACTTCTTCATGTGGGTCACTCCTGTTTTTCGAAGGGTCTGCGCCGTATGTCCTGGCGTCAGGTATGAAGGTAGTTGCATGGGCTGTGCCAGCTTGGCTTCTTCGTTTATTTCCTTTTAAATCAATCAGTTAGCAACACGCCATCACTGCTGCGGTCGTGCATTTTGCAATCTGCGCGGTAAACCTGCATGCAAGATGCAAGTCCGCAAAAGGTTCCCGCCCCCATGAAAAAAGGGCCCCGAAGGGCCCTTTCTCTATTGCGTGACGGTCACTTAGACGCCCGAGGCCTTGGCCGCAGCAACGTCTTTGATCGACAGCTTGATACGGCCGCGGTTGTCTACGTCCAGTACCAGCACTTCGACTTCCTGGCCTTCTTTGAGGATGTCGGTGACTTTCTCGACGCGAGCATCGCTCAGCATGGAGATGTGCACCAGGCCGTCCTTGCCAGGCAGGATGTTGACGAAGGCGCCGAAATCGACAATGCGCTCGACCTTGCCGACGTAGATCTTGCCGATCTCGGCCTCGGCGGTGATGCCCAGGATGCGCTGCTTGGCAGCATCTGCCGCTTCCTTGGTTTCGCCGAAGATCTTGATCGAGCCGTCGTCTTCGATGTCGATCGAAGCCTTGGTCTCTTCGCAGATGGCGCGAATGGTGGCGCCGCCTTTACCGATGACGTCACGGATCTTGTCGGTGTCGATCTTCATCGCGATCATGGTCGGGGCGTTGGCCGACAGTTCGGTACGCGACTGGCCAATGACCTGGTTCATCTGGCCGAGGATGTTCAGGCGCGCTTCCAGGGCTTGGCCCAGGGCGATTTCCATGATCTCTTCGGTGATGCCGTTGATCTTGATGTCCATCTGCAGCGCGGTGACGCCTTTGGCGGTACCGGCTACCTTGAAGTCCATGTCGCCCAGGTGGTCTTCGTCACCCAGGATGTCAGTCAGGACTGCGAACTTGTCGCCTTCCTTGACCAGGCCCATGGCGATACCGGCAACTGGCGCCTTCATCGGCACACCGGCGTCCATCAGGGCCAGGGAAGCACCGCAGACCGAAGCCATGGAGCTGGAACCGTTGGATTCGGTGATTTCCGAAACCACACGGATGGTGTACGGGAACACGTCAGCAGCAGGCAGCATGGCCTGAACCGAACGGCGGGCCAGACGGCCGTGGCCGATTTCGCGACGGCCAGCACCGCCCATGCGGCCACACTCACCTACCGAGAACGGTGGGAAGTTGTAGTGCAGCATGAAGGGGTCTTTCTTCTCGCCTTCGAGGGTGTCCAGCAGCTGGGCATCACGGGCAGTACCCAGGGTCGCAACGACCAGGGCCTGGGTTTCGCCACGGGTGAACAGTGCCGAACCGTGAGTTTTCGGCAGCACACCCACTTCGATGTTCAGCGGACGCACAGTCTTGGTGTCGCGGCCGTCGATACGTGGCTTGCCGTTGACGATGTTTTCGCGAACGGTGCGGTATTCGATTTCGCCGAAGATGTCTTTTACTTCGGAAGCCGAAGGCTGGCCTTCTTCACCGGAGAACTTGGCAACCGCCTGGTCACGCAGCTCACCCAGACGCGCATAGCGGTCGGCTTTGACGGTGATGGTGTAGCCCTGCGAAACCGCTTCGCCGAACTCGGCGCGGATAGCATTGAACAGCTCGGTGTTGGCAACGGCAGGTTTCCAGTCCCAAGTCGGCTTGCCAGCTTCGGCAGCCAGCTCTTTGACAGCCTGGATAACAGCCTGGAATTCGTCGTGGGCGAACAGTACGGCACCCAGCATCTGGTCTTCGGTCAGCTCTTGAGCTTCCGATTCAACCATCAGTACGGCGTCGGAGGTACCGGCAACGACCATGTCCAGGCTCGAGGCAGCCAGTTGCTCGTAGGTCGGGTTCAGCAGGTAGCCAGTGCTTTCGTGGAAGGCAACGCGGGCAGCGCCGATCGGGCCTTCGAACGGAATACCGGAAATGGCCAGGGCAGCCGAGGTACCGATCATCGCAGCGATGTCCGGGTCGGTCTTCTTGCTGGTGGAAACCACGGTGCAGACGACCTGCACTTCGTTCATGAAGCCTTCCGGGAACAGCGGACGGATCGGACGGTCGATCAGGCGCGAGGTCAGCGTCTCTTTCTCGGAAGGACGGCCTTCACGCTTGAAGAAGCCACCTGGGATCTTGCCAGCGGCGTAGGTCTTTTCCTGGTAGTGAACCGACAGCGGGAAGAAACCCTTGCCTGGATCAGCCTGTTTGGCGCCTACCACAGTCACCAGCACGGTGACGTCGTTGTCGACGGTAACCAGCACGGCGCCGGTTGCCTGACGGGCAATACGGCCCGTTTCGAGAGTGACGGTCGATTGACCGAACTGGAAAGTCTTGATTACCGGGTTCACGGTTTCCTACCTTTTTCAGTGGCTCTTGGGGGAACTGGTTTCTTGCGAATTCTTGGGCAGAACGGGGAATCGGCCCCATTGACCGTCCAGATACAACACGAGGCTGGGAGCCTGGCACCAAGCGGAAAAACCGCTCAGCATTGCCAGGCTGCCAACCTCGGAGATACGCGTGAAGTGCCCAACGGCAGCGCTGCAAAACAGCCCTGCCGAAGCCTGCGACACCCCACGCACACCACTGACCAGGCCGCTATTAGCGACGCAGGCCCAGGCGACCGATCAGGGCGCTGTAACGAGTGGTGTCTTTGCCCTTCAGGTAATCCAGCAGCTTACGACGCTGGTTGACCATACGGATCAGACCACGACGGGAGTGGTGGTCTTTATCGTTGGCCTTGAAGTGGCCTTGCAGCTTGTTGATGTTGGCGGTCAGCAGAGCAACCTGCACTTCCGGGCTACCGGTATCGCCGGCGGCTTGCTGGTATTCGGCAACGATCTGAGCTTTTTCTTCAACGCTGAGGGCCATTTGGCTTCTCCTGATAACGGATCCCGCAAGCGGGGTCCAATAGGCCAGGGACAAATCCCTGTATTAATAAAAAAGGTGTGACCGTGCCTACTGACAGCCACCCTTGATGCCGTGGGGCTCGGCAACTGCCTGACCCCGCGGTTTCGGTCATTCCGACCGAATCAGCCGACGCGGCGCAATGCGCCCGTCTTCGCTCACCTCACCGATACCGATGAAGCGTGCATTGTGATCCTGTACCCGCACCATGCCAAATTGTGGCGCGTCCGGCGCGCGTACCGCCTGGCCATGCAGCCAGTAGAACGCACTGTGTTCCGACAGGCTGACCAACGGCCAGTCCTGCAGCCCGCTGTCCGATGGCATCAGGAAGCGGTCGAGCGCTTCGTTGCCACCTTCGGCATGGGCCTGTTCGAGTTCCTCGAGGGTGACCGTCTGTGCCAACGCAAAGGGCCCTGCCTGGGTCCTGCGCAGCTCGGCGACATAGGCGCCGCAACCAAGGGCTTCACCGATATCCTCCACCAGCGTGCGGATATAGGTGCCTTTGCTGCATCCTACGCTCAACCGTGCACGGGTGCCTTCGCACTCGAGCAACTCCAAGCGGTTAATAGTAACAGAACGCGCCTCGCGCTCCACTACCTCTCCTGCACGTGCCAGTTTGTACAGCGGCTGGCCGTCACGCTTGAGCGCCGAGTACATAGGCGGTATCTGGCTGATCGGGCCGCGGAAACGGGGTAGCAGCGCTTCGATGTCGGCGCGACCAACGGTCACGTCGCGGGTCTGCAGCACCTCACCCTCGGCATCGCCGGTGTTGGTAGTCTGCCCCATCTGCATGACGGTTTCGTAGCCCTTGTCGGAATCCAGCAAGTACTGCGAAAACTTGGTCGCTTCACCGAAGCACAGCGGCAACACGCCGGTCGCCAGCGGGTCGAGGCTACCGGTATGGCCGGCCTTTTCCGCGTTCAGCAGCCAACGCACTTTCTGCAAGGCGGCATTGGACGTGAAGCCCAGCGGCTTGTCGAGCAGGATGATGCCGCTGACATTGCGGCGGATACGTTTGACCTGGGCCACCGCTTACTCCTTGGTGTCCGACTCGTCGGCATCCTTGTGCAGGCGGTCTTCGGCCACTGCACGCTCGATCAGCGCCGACAGGTGCACACCACGGCTGACACTTTCATCGAAATGGAAGTGCAGCTGCGGCACGCTGCGCAGTTGCATCGAACGCCCCAGGTGCAGACGCAGGAAGCTGGCGGCGCTATTCAATGCCTTGAGCGATTGCTGCACGGCATCCGGGGTTTCCTCGCCCATGACGGTGATGAACACCTTGGCATGGCCCAGGTCACGGCTCACGTCCACGGCGGTGATAGTCACCAGACCGACACGCGGGTCCTTGACTTCGCGACGGATCAGCTCGGCCAGCTCGCGCTGCATCTGATCGCCAATACGTTGGGTACGGCTATATTCTTTGGCCATTCTTGCTACCTGTAACTTAAAGCGGCAAACGCCCGGACAGACGAATGCCTGACCGGGCGCTACCTGAAGAGGTACCGCAAGCCGCCCTGTAGCAGGCGCTTGCGGCTCGCTCGCCCTTAAAGGGTACGAGCCACCTGGACTTTCTCGAAGACTTCGATCTTGTCGCCGACCTTGACGTCGTTGTAGCTCTTGACGCCAATACCGCACTCCATGCCCGAACGGACTTCGGAAGCATCGTCCTTGAAGCGACGCAGCGATTCCAGCTCGCCTTCGAAGATCACAACGTCATCACGCAGTACGCGAATCGGACGGTTGCGGTACACGGTACCCTCGATGACCATACAGCCAGCGATGGCGCCGAACTTCGGCGAACGGAACACGTCACGTACTTCGGCGACACCCAGGATGTTCTCGCGAACATCGCTGCCGAGCATGCCGGTCAGGGCCTTCTTGACGTCTTCGATGATGTCGTAGATCACGTTGTAATAACGCATATCCAGACCTTCCTGCTCGACGATCTTGCGCGCACCGGCGTCGGCACGCACGTTGAAGCCGAACAGTACTGCATTCGAAGCCAGCGCCAGGTTGGCATCGCTCTCGGTGATACCACCGACGCCACCACCAATCACGCGCACTTGCACTTCGTCGTTGCCCAGGCCGCCGAGCGAACCCTGCAGCGCTTCCAGAGAACCACGCACATCGGTCTTGAGAACGATGTTGAGGGTTTTCTTCTCTTCCTGCCCCATGGTCTCGAAGATGTTTTCCAGCTTGCCGGCGTGAGCACGGGCCAGCTTGACCTCGCGATACTTGCCTTGACGGAACAGGGCAACTTCACGGGCTTTCTTCTCGTCGGCAACCACGGACAGCTCGTCACCGGCTTCCGGAGTACCGTCCAGGCCGAGGATTTCGACCGGGATCGACGGGCCAGCTTCCTTCACAGGCTTGCCGTTCTCGTCGAGCATGGCACGTACGCGGCCATAGTTGGAGCCGCACAGGACCATGTCGCCCTGACGCAGGGTACCGTCCTGAACCAGGATGGTCGCCACCGGGCCACGGCCCTTGTCCAGGCGCGATTCGACAACCACACCACGACCTGGCGCGGTTGGGGTAGCGGTCAGTTCGAGGATCTCGGCCTGCAGCAGAACGGCTTCGAGCAGCTCGTCGACACCGGTACCCATCTTCGCCGAAACCTTGACGAACGGCGTGTCTCCACCCCAGTCCTCGGAGGTAACGCCTTCGACGGACAGCTCGTTACGGATGCGATCGAGGTCAGCACCTGGCTTGTCGATCTTGTTCACTGCAACGACCAGCGGAACACCGGCTGCCTTGGCATGCTGAACGGCTTCGCGGGTTTGCGGCATCACACCGTCGTCCGCCGCCACCACCAGGATGACAATGTCGGTCGCCTTGGCACCACGGGCACGCATCTGGGTGAACGCAGCGTGACCAGGGGTATCGAGGAAGGTGACCATGCCGCGGTCGGTTTCCACGTGGTAGGCACCGATGTGCTGGGTGATACCACCGGCTTCGCCAGCGGCAACCTTGGCACGACGGATGTAGTCGAGCAGCGAGGTCTTACCATGGTCAACGTGACCCATGACGGTAACCACCGGCGCACGCGACTCGGTCTGGCCTTCGAACTTCAGCGATTCGGCCAGGGAGTCTTCCAGGGCGGTGTCGCTGACCAGCGTGACCTTGTGGCCCAGCTCTTCGGCGATCAGCTGAGCGGTTTCCTGGTCGAGCACCTGGTTGATGGTGACCGGGGTCCCCATCTTGAACATGAACTTGACCACTTCAGCGCCCTTGACGGACATCTGGTTGGCCAGCTCGGAGACGGTGATGGTCTCGCCGATGGTCACGTCACGGATGACGGGGCCGGTCGGGTTCTGGAAGCCGTGCTGATTACGCTTTTTCAGCTTGCTCTTGCCACCACGGCCACGACGAGCGCCATCGCTCTCTTCGTCGGTAGTGCGCGGAGCAGCACGCGGAGTCGGCGCCTTTTCCTTCTCCTTGACCTTGACCTTGATCGACACACGAGGCGCTTCGCCACGACGACGGTCGTCATCACGGGTACGGCTTTCGTTGCGACGGGTCTCGTCTTTCTTGCGCTCGGCAGCACGGGCTGCGGCGTCTTCAGAGGCCGGGGCGTCTGCGACTACCGGGGCCGGAGCAGCGACCGGAGCAGCGGCAGGAGCCGGCTCTGGCTTGGCAGCAGGCGCAGGGGCGGCGGCGGTGGAGCCGGCCGCCTGACGGCGAGCCTGCTCTTCGTTGCGCTGGCGAACTTCGGCCTCGACCTTGTCGCGAGCGGCATTTTCAGCCGCGCGGCGCTCTTCCAGCTCACGCTTCTGCTCAGCCTGGATTTCTTCAGGGCTGCGCTGCACGAAAACTTTCTTCTTGCGTACTTCTACGCTGATGCTCTTGCTACCGGCGACACGCAGGGTGCTGGTGGTTTTGCGCTGCAAGGTAATCTTGCGCGGCTCTTCCGCCTTGCTCTTGTGGCTGCTTTTCAAATGAGTCAGCAGGGTCTGCTTCTCATTGTCGGTCACTACCTGACCGGCGTCGGTGTGCGGCAGACCTGCCTCACGCATCTGCTGCAGCAGGCGCTCTACCGGTGCCTCGACCTCTTGGGCCAGTTCTTTCACCGTGACTTGCGTCATGCACTTCTCTCCTCAGGCCGCGCCTAATTACTCGAACCAGTGGGCTCGGGCGGCCATGATCAACTTGCCGGCACGCTCTTCGTCGATGCCGTCGATGTCGAGCAGATCGTCGATCGACTGCTCGGCCAGGTCTTCGCGGTTAACCACGCCGCGCACCGCCAGTTCAGCCGCCAGGTCTTTGTCCATGCCCTCAAGGGAGAGCAGGTCTTCGGCCGGGTGGGCGTCTGCCAGTTTTTCTTCGGTAGCGATGGCCTTGGTCAACAAACGGTCCTTGGCTCGAGCGCGGAGCTCATTGACGATATCTTCGTCAAAGCCATCGATGTTGAGCATTTCTTCCAACGGTACGTAGGCAATTTCTTCAAGGCTGGTGAAGCCTTCGTCGACCAGCACTTGGGCCAGCTCCTCGTCGACTTCCAGTTCCTCGATGAAATTGCGCAGGATGTCACCGGTTTCGGCCTGTTGCTTGGCCTGGATGTCCTTCTCGGTCATCACGTTCAGGGTCCAGCCGGTCAACTGACTGGCCAGGCGAACGTTCTGACCGCCACGGCCAATGGCCTGGGCCAGGTTGTCCTCGGCGACGGCGATGTCCATGGCATGGGCATCTTCATCAACGATGATCGCCGCGACTTCAGCCGGCGACATGGCGTTGATGACGAACTGCGCCGGGTTATCGTCCCACAGGACGATATCCACACGCTCACCACCCAGCTCCCCGGATACGGCCTGGACGCGCGAACCACGCATGCCGATACAGGCACCTTGCGGATCGATACGCTTGTCCTTGGAGCGGACGGCAATCTTGGCTCGCGAACCCGGATCACGGGAAGCAGCCATGACTTCGATGAGGCCCTCGGCAATTTCCGGCACTTCAATGCGGAAAAGCTCGATCAGCATCTGCGGCGCGGTGCGCGACAGGATCAGCTGTGGGCCACGGTTTTCGGTGCGAATTTCCTTGAGCAGCGCACGCAGGCGCACACCAACACGGAAGGTTTCGCGCGGAATGATGTCTTCGCGAGCCAGCAAGGCCTCGGCGTTGTTGCCCAGGTCAACGATGACGTTGTCGCGGGTAACCTTTTTTACGGTACCGGAGATGATCTCGCCAACGCGCTCACGGTAGGCATCGACCACCTGGGCACGCTCGGCCTCACGGACCTTCTGCACGATGACCTGCTTGGCGGTCTGGGCGGCAATACGACCGAACTCGATGGACTCGATCTTCTCTTCGATCACGTCACCGACCTTGGCCTCAGGGTGGGTGTCCTTGATCTTGTCCAGCCAGGTCTCGATCGCCGGATCATCAAGATCGGCTTCGTCGACCACGGTCCAGCGACGGAAAGTCTCGTAGCTACCGGTGTGGCGGTTGATTTCCACACGTAGGTCGACTTCGTCTTCAAAACGTTTTTTGGTTGCAGTGGCCAGGGCCACTTCCAGCGCTTCGAAAATGACGCCGGGCGGTACACCTTTTTCGTTGGATACCGATTCAACAACCAGCAGTACTTCTTTGCTCATCGTACGCCTCGCCTTGCGCAAGCCATTGGGCCCGGATAGTCCGCCGGGCCCGGCACGTCTCAGTCAAAACTGGGAATAATATTGGCCTTGTCGATCGAGTCGATCGGTAACAGGAACTCCTGGTTGTCCACCTGGACCACCACATCCTGCTCCTCCACACCGCGGAGAAGGCCCTGGAAGTTACGACGACCCTCGAAGGGTGAGCGCAGCTTGATCTTCACTTGTTCGCCGGCATGCGAGGCAAACTGTTCCAGCGTGAACAGTGGGCGATCCATGCCTGGAGAAGACACCTCGAGGGTGTACTCACTGCTGATTGGATCTTCCACATCGAGGATTGCGCTGGCCTGACGGCTGACTGCTTCGCAGTCGTCCACCAGAATACCGCCTTCCTTGTCGATGTAGATGCGCAGTACCGAATGCTTACCCTGGGAAACGTATTCGATCCCCCAGCACTGATAGCCCAGACCCTCGACAACCGGGGCCAACAAGGCCTGCAACTGTTCTAGCTTGCTCGACACCTGAACCCCCTCGTGCATGCTGTGCAAATAAAAAATGGGCGAAGCGCCCATCCCTGAAAGCGCCGTAGGACAACGACGCCGAAACTGTTCGGTTAGCAAAAAGCCCCTGAAAAGGGGCTCCGCTGAAGCTGGTTGCGGGGGCTGGATTTGAACCAACGACCTTCGGGTTATGAGCCCGACGAGCTACCAAGCTGCTCCACCCCGCGACAAAGCTGGGGCAAAAGTATAAGACCGAACCCTGTTGAGGGTCAAATCCAAACATTCACCTACAAGAAAGCCCGCTAAAGCGGGCTCTCAAGCTTTAATTGGTACCGAGAAGGGGACTCGAACCCCTACACCCTATGGGCACAACCACCTCAAGGTTGCGTGTCTACCAATTCCACCACCTCGGCAATACTACTACTTGAAACCCGTTACTTCTGCTCTTGAGCCGGAGGAGGTACATCACCCGTATTACTGGTGGTTTCGCTCTTCTGCTGCTGGAGCACCGGTACATCATCATTAACTGCCGGTTTTTGCGGCTCTTTCACTTCTAGCACTGCTGGATCTGGAAGACCTGCTTGGCTAAGCTGGTGAGCTTGTTGCTTCGCGAAGTATCCTAACCCAAGTGCTGTCAAAAAGAAAGTGGCAGCGAGTATAGCAGTTAATTTACTTAGGAACGTTGCAGAGCCTTGGCTCCCGAACACGGTATTTGAAGCCCCCGCGCCGAAAGATGCACCTGCTTCAGCACCTTTACCCTGTTGCAACAGAACCAGCACTACAAGCGACAGCGCTGCCAACAGATGAAAAACAACGATGACTGTTTCCAGCATTTGTTCAGTTTCCTGCGGCGCGACAAATTGCACCGAATTCGTCTGCGTTCAGGGAAGCCCCACCAATGAGCCCCCCATCGATATCCGGCATGCCGAACAGTTCGGCCGCATTGGCCGCCTTCACGCTGCCGCCGTATAGCAACTGCACCTTCGCAGCCACTTCAGCATCTTCTGCCGCCAACTGGCCGCGGATGGCGGCGTGCACATCCTGGGCCTGCTGTGGCGTGGCCGTAAGGCCTGTACCGATGGCCCATACAGGCTCATAGGCAATTACTGCATCGGCAAAAGCCTTAACACCGAATGCTTCGATGATACTGCTTAGTTGACGCCCGACAACTTCGAGCGTTTTGCCAGCCTCGCGCTCCTCAAGGGTTTCCCCTATGCAAAGCACTGGCTTCAAGCCTTTGGCCTGGGCTGCTGCAAACTTGCGATTGAGCACTTCGTCGGTTTCACCAATAATCTGGCGACGCTCCGAATGGCCAATCAACACCAACTTGCAACCTGCTTCAACCAGCTGCTCGGGAGCAACTTCCCCGGTCAGCGCACCCTGTTCGGGTTGTACAGCAGAATTCTGTGCACCGACAGTAATTTCTTTACCTGCCAGGCCATCAATCACCTGATTGATGAACAAGGCTGGTGGAAATACGGCGACTTCCACTCCGCTCGGCAAGGCGAGATTACTCAAGCCTTTGGTCAGCTCAGCGACGCTAGCGCGGGTACCGTGCATTTTCCAGTTACCAGCTACCATAGGGCGACGCATGCTTTACCTCGTCGGTCAAAGTGGGCGCAGATCTTACCCAACCAGATCTGCGCTGGCAAGCGCCTTCAGACACAAACTTCGCTGACCAGTTTGGCCAGTGCTTCAGCATGGGCCCGCACCTGGCTTTCGTCTTCGCCCTCAACCATGACCCGCACCAGCGGCTCGGTACCGGACTTGCGCAACAGCACGCGACCACGCCCCGCCAGCGCATCGGTAACCTTGGCACTGGCTTCCTTGACGGCGGGGTGCTCCAGCGGGTCGACCTTGCTGGCGCCAAAGCGCACATTGATCAGCACCTGCGGGCACTTGCGCAGGGCCTGACGGGCCTGAGCCAGGGTTTCACCCCGGCGCTTGAGCGCCATCAGCACCTGCAGCGCGGCAATGATCGCATCGCCGGTGGTGGTGTGGTTGCAGCACACGACGTGACCGGAGTTTTCACCGCCGACCAGCCATTCACGCTCCAACAGCTCGGCCATGACGTAACGGTCGCCGACCTTGGCCCGCACAAACGGGATGTCCAGGTCCTTGAGCGCCAGCTCCAGGCCCAGGTTACTCATCAGCGTACCGACCACCCCGCCTTGCAGCTTGCCATGCTCCTGCAGGTCGCGAGCGATGATGAACAGCAGCTCGTCACCATCGACGATGGCGCCCGTGTGGTCGACCATCAGCACGCGATCGCCGTCACCGTCAAAGGCAATGCCGAGATCGGCGTGCCCGACCAGTACAGCGGCCTGCAGCGATTCGATGTGTGTCGAGCCGCAACCTTCGTTGATGTTCAGGCCATCCGGTTGCGCATGCAGCACGGTCACGTCGGCACCCAGCTCACGGAATACGCTGGGCGCAACCTTGTAGGTCGCACCATGGGCGCAGTCGACCACCAGCTTGAGGCCTTCGAAGCTGGTGCTGCTCGGCACGCTGCTCTTGCAGAATTCGATGTAGCGGCCGGCGGCATCGTTGATACGCGAAACCTTGCCCAGCTTGCCCGACTCGACAACGGTCATCGGTTGGTCGAGCAGCTCTTCGATCATCAGCTCGACCTCGTCCGGCAGCTTGGTGCCCTGGCCCGAGAAGAACTTGATGCCGTTGTCATCGTGCGGGTTGTGCGAGGCACTGATGACGATGCCGGCTTCGGCGTGGAAGGTACGCGTGAGGTAAGCGATGGCCGGTGTCGGCATCGGCCCGAGCAGCATCACATCGGCACCTGCCGCGGACAGGCCGGCTTCGAGTGCGGACTCGAACATGTAGCCGGAGATACGCGTGTCCTTGCCCACCAGCACGCGGCAGTGCCCTTGCTTGCGGAAGGCCATGCCGGCCGCCCAGCCAAGCTTCAGCATGAAGTCAGGCGTGATCGGGTATTCGCCGACGCGGCCACGGATGCCGTCGGTACCAAAGTATTTTCTGCTCATAGGGACTCCAATGTTCTTATTCGGCGTTTTGCACCGCAGCGATCATGCGCACCACATCAACGGTTTCGGCCACGTCATGTACCCGAAGGATGCTCGCTCCCTTGGTCATGGCCAACGCCGCCAGCGCAAGGCTGCCGTACAAGCGCTCGCCGACCGGACGTTCCAGCGTCAGGCCGATCATGCTCTTTCGTGAAACGCCCACCAGCAGTGGGCGCCCAAGGCGATAGAGCGCTTCCATGTGCTTGAACAGGCTCAGATTGTGCGCCAGTGTCTTGGCGAAACCGAAGCCCGGGTCAAGGATGATTCTGTCAGCGTCGATGCCCGCTGCGGCGCAGGCGGCCATCCGCTGTTCAAGATAACGGGTGACGTCGGCGGTCACGTCCTGGTAATGCGGATCGTCCTGCATGTTGCCTGGCTCGCCACGCATGTGCATGAGGCACACCGGCAGACCGATATCCGCCGCAGCGTCCAGGGCGCCGTCGCGCTCCAGGGCCCGCACGTCGTTGATCAGCCCGGCACCCAGGCGTGCGGCTTCACGCATGACAGCAGGCGTGGAGGTATCGACCGAAATGACCACGTCGAGGCGACTGTTGATGGCCTCGACCATTGGCGCCACACGCTCCAGCTCCTCGGTCACCGAGACTGCACGCGCCCCCGGGCGCGTGGACTCGCCACCGATGTCGATCAGCGTTGCACCAGCAGCCACCATCGCTTCGGCATGGCGCAGGGCCTCGTCGCGCTGACTGAAGCGACCACCATCGGAGAAGGAATCGGGGGTGATATTGAGAATACCCATGACATGGGTATGTGACAAATCAAGAACCCGGCTGCCGCAAGGCAACCGGGTGGGGTACTGCACTGAGCTCATAGATGCCCTTAGTGTTCAGCCGCTGGGCCGCCGATTGGCGATTCCGGACGCTCATCCTGGGCCGCAGGCGTGCCCGAGTGCTTGTCATCGTCCCAATCACGCGGCTCACGTGGTGTGCGCCCAGCCATGATGTCGTCAATCTGATCGGCATCGATGGTCTCGTACTTCATCAGCGCTTCGGTCATCGCCTCGAGCTTGTCGCGGTTGTCGATCAGCAACTGTTTGGCAGTGGCGTAGCACTGATCGATGATGCTGCGTACCTCGGAGTCGATCAGTTTGGCCGTCTCGCCGGACACGCTGGCATGCTGGCTACCGGCACTACGGCCGAGGAACACTTCGCCCTCTTCCTCTGCATACATCAGCGGGCCGAGCTTCTCGGACAGGCCCCATTTGGTCACCATGTTACGAGCGAGCTGGCTGGCCCGCATGATGTCGTTGGACGCGCCGGTGGTCACGCCATCGAAGCCCAAGGTCATCTCCTCGGCGATACGGCCGCCATACAGCGAGCAGATCTGGCTGATCAGCGCACGCTTGGACAGGCTGTAGCGGTCTTCTTCCGGCAGGAACATGGTCACACCCAAGGCACGACCACGCGGGATGATCGAAACCTTGTAGACCGGGTCGTGCTCAGGCACCAGGCGACCGACAATGGCGTGGCCAGCCTCGTGATAGGCCGTGTTTCTCTTTTCCTTCTCGGACATGACCATGGTCTTGCGCTCAGCGCCCATCATGATCTTGTCCTTGGCCAGCTCGAACTCTTTCATTTCGACCAGGCGCTTGTTGGAACGCGCGGCAAACAGCGAGGCCTCGTTGACCAGGTTGGCCAGGTCGGCGCCGGAGAAGCCTGGGGTACCCCGCGCGATGACCGCCGGGTTGACGTTCTCGCCAATCGGCACCTTGCGCATGTGCACCTTGAGGATCTGCTCGCGACCACGAATGTCCGGCAGGCCAACCACCACCTGGCGGTCGAAGCGGCCGGGGCGCAGCAGCGCAGGGTCGAGCACATCCGGACGGTTGGTGGCGGCGATGACGATGATGCCATCGTTCATCTCGAAGCCGTCCATCTCGACCAGCAACTGGTTGAGGGTTTGTTCACGCTCGTCGTGACCGCCGCCCATGCCGGCGCCACGATGGCGACCAACGGCGTCGATTTCGTCGATGAAGATGATGCACGGGGCGTGCTTCTTGGCCTGCTCGAACATGTCGCGCACACGGCTGGCACCGACACCCACGAACATTTCCACGAAGTCCGAACCGGAAATGGTGAAGAACGGTACTTTCGCCTCGCCCGCGATGGCCTTGGCCAGCAGGGTCTTACCGGTACCGGGTGGGCCGACCATCAGCACACCGCGCGGGATACGGCCACCCAGGCGCTGGAACTTGCCCGGATCGCGCAGGAACTCGACCAGCTCGCCAACCTCTTCCTTGGCCTCGTCGCAGCCCGCAACGTCAGCCAGCGTGGTCTTGACCTGGTCTTCGGACAGCAGGCGCGCCTTGCTCTTGCCGAAGCTCATCGGCCCGCCCTTGCCGCCCGCGCCACCTTGCATCTGGCGCATGAAGAACATGAACACGGCAATGATCACCAGGATCGGGAAGCTCGCCACCAGCAACTGCGTCCAGATGCTCTGTTGCTCAGGCTGCTTGCCTTCGACGACCACGTGGTTGTCGACCAGATCGCCGATCAGGCCATTGTCGGTGATAGCCGGGCGCACAGTCTTGAAGTTGTCGCCATCGGTGCGCTTGCCAGTAATGATGTAGCCATCGACGGTCACACGCTCGACCTTGCCATCCTTGACCTGCTGGATGAAGTCGGAGTAGTTGAGGGTCTGCGGCTCGTTAGGGCTGGAGAAGTTGTTCATCACTGTCACCAGGACAGCTGCGATGATCAACCACAGGATCAGATTCTTTGCCATGTCGTTCAATTAGCTACCCTCTGAGGCCGGCGCACGACGCAGCCGTGCCTCGCATGATATTCATCGCCCTAACTTACTACATTACCTACGCAGCCGCAGGCACCGTCTGTAACCCTTTGTGAAAGCTAGACTACACGAAGTTCGGACGATCCTGACGCAGTGGCCGATTGGAATTAACTATCGACCACCCCGCTTCACACCTTTCATTACCCTTTGAAGCCCCTGCCCAACAGGTATTGCTCGCGGGAACGGTCCCGTGACGACGATGGCTTGCGCATTTGCACCTTGTCGAACTTGCTGCGCACATCCTTCAGGTACACGTCAAAACCTTCGCCCTGGAAAATCTTGATCAGGAAGTCGCCCCCGGGCTTGAGTACGCGGGTCGCCAGATCGAGGGCCAGCTCGCAGAGGAACATGGCACGCGGAATGTCCACCGCGGGCGTACCACTCATATTGGGGGCCATGTCGGAAATCACAAGGTCTACATGCGAATCGCCCACCGCTTCGAGAATGCGCTGCAGCACTTCGTCGTGGGTGAAGTCACCTTGAATGAAGGTCACGTCGGCGATCGAGTCCATTTCCAGAATGTCGGAAGCGATCAGGCGACCCTGGCCACCAATCAGACGACTGGTCACCTGGGACCAGCCACCAGGGGCCGCGCCGAGGTCGATCACGCTCATGCCTGGGCGGATAAGGCGGTCCTTCTCCTGGATCTCCAGCAGTTTGTAGCTCGCACGCG
Organism: Pseudomonas sp. 22515; assembly: GCF_052044625.1. Taxonomy (NCBI): domain Bacteria; kingdom Pseudomonadati; phylum Pseudomonadota; class Gammaproteobacteria; order Pseudomonadales; family Pseudomonadaceae; genus Pseudomonas; species Pseudomonas sp. 22515. The sequence continues at coordinate 566,617 of NZ_JBQENN010000001.1, read as the reverse complement.
AGCGATACCCATCCTTCTGCGCCTGCTTCACAAAAGGGTCGTTGAAATGCTCTCGCAGCCAGTTTGCGCTGCTTTTGGAACGTTGTACCACGGGGCACCTCGATGATATGCGTCGTGATTGACTGGGCGGAGCCGGTGGCCCTCGGGTAAAATGCCGGTCAATTTTACAGAATCAGACGGAAAGGGTCAGATTATGCCGCTCAATAACGAGCAGAAGAAGCAATACAAGTCCATTGGTCATGACCTGAAGCCGGTCCTGATCGTTGCTGGCAACGGTTTGAATGAAGGCGTGATCGCCGAATTGGAGCGCGCACTGGTCGACCATGAGCTGATCAAGGTCGAAATTCGCTCGGAAGACCGCGAGGAACGCGCCGAAACCATCGCCGAGCTGTGCAAGGCCGGCCGTGCCGAGCTGGTGCAGACCATCGGCAAGAAAGCCCTGATCTACCGCAAGAACCCACAGCCGAACAAGCAGCTGTCCAACATCCACCGTTACAAGTAACGGTAGCTCCGATCAGTGGCGCGGTGAACGCGCCCTGACCGGTACCGGCTGGGCCACCAGCACGATGCCGGAAAAACCCAGCACCAGGAAGCAGAACATCTGCCAGCGCTCGCCCACGGAAATACCGTAGCGCAAGGTGTAATACCCCACGCAGGCACCCAAGCCGAGCAACAGCATCTGGCCGCGGAACTGCCGCCACCAGGCCGCCAGGCCGTCCACCCTCGCCAGCACTGCCAGCTGAGTCAACAAGCCAAGCAACGCCACGCCGATCAACCAGCGGTCGATCTGCCCGGCGATATCCTGCACCAGCAGCGGGGCCAGGCCACTGACCTTGAGCGCAGGCACCAGCCCTACATGGAACACCCACAGGCCACCGACCCAGAAAACCTGGGCCAGTTGCCAGAGGATCCCCTCGAGGGACGGCGCCCGCAGGCGTCGGTCAGATGTGCTTGACTTCGACAATCTCGTACTCGACCGTGCCACTAGGCGTCTTGACGACGACAGTATCACCTTCTTCCTTGCCGATGATGGCACGGGCAATGGGTGCACCGCTCGACAGCTTGCCCTGCTTCACGTCAGCTTCATCCTCGCCAACGATCTGGTAGGTCACCTCTTCATCGGTTTCGGTGTTGGCCAGTACCACAGTGGTACCGAAAATCACCTTGCCGGTGTGAGGGATGGTGGTCACATCGATGACCACCGAATTCTGCAGACGGCCTTCGATATCACGGATACGCGCTTCGACCATACCCTGCTCCTCACGGGCAGCATGGTATTCGGCGTTTTCCTTGAGGTCACCCAGCTCACGCGCTTCACCAATGGCCTGACTCAGGCGCGGGCGCTCGGTCTTGCTCAGGAACAGGTGCTCTTCTTCCAGGGCGCGAGCGCCCTGGACGGTCATCGGGTATTTGGTAATGCTCATGCTTTCAGTCCTGCATGCAGATCCTGCAAGCGACGAACGGTCTTTTCCGGACCGAATTTCAGCGCTTCGCAGATGGCTTCACCAGCCGCAATGGTAGTGGTGCAGTAAATCTTGTGCTGCAGCGCATTGCGACGAATCGAGTAGGAGTCGGCGATCGACTGGCGACCTTCGGTGGTATTGATGATCAGCGACACTTCGTCGTTCTTGATCATGTCGACCACGTGCGGGCGACCTTCGGTCACTTTGTTCACACGGCGCACTTTCAGGCCAGCCGCCTCGATAACCTTGGCGGTGCCGGCAGTGGCAACCACTTCGAAGCCCAGGGCGATCAGGTCGCGGGCAACGCCGGCCACTTGTGGCTTGTCGTCGTCGCGTACGCTGATGAACGCGGTACCGCCAGTCGGCAGCACTTCACTGGCACCCATCTGGGCTTTGGCGAAGGCTTCACCGAAGCTGTCACCGACACCCATGACTTCACCGGTCGATTTCATCTCAGGGCCGAGGATCGGGTCAACCCCTGGGAACTTGGCGAACGGGAAGACGGCTTCCTTCACGCTGTAGAAGTTCGGGATGATTTCCTGGGTGAAGCCCAGCTCTTTCAGGGTTTTACCCGCCATGACACGGGCCGCGATCATCGCCAGGGACGTGCCGATGCACTTGGACACGAACGGTACGGTACGCGAGGCACGCGGGTTGACTTCGATCACGTAGATCTTGTCGCCCTGCAGGGCCAACTGCACGTTCATCAGGCCGACCACGCCCAGCTCCAGCGCCATTTTCTTGACCTGAACGCGGACTTCGTCCTGCACTTCCTTGCTCAGCGAGTAAGGTGGCAGCGAGCACGCCGAGTCGCCGGAGTGTACGCCGGCCTGCTCGATGTGCTGCATGATCGCGCCGATGACCACGTCGGTGCCGTCGCACACCGCATCCACGTCCATCTCGATGGCGCAGTTGAGGAAGTGGTCGAGCAGTACCGGGCTGTCGTTCGACACTTGTACCGCTTCACGCAGGTAGCGCTTGAGCTCGTCCAGCTCGTAGACGATCTCCATGGCACGGCCGCCCAGTACGTAGGACGGACGCACGACCAGCGGGTAGCCGATGCTGCCCGCAGCACGGATAGCCTCTTCTTCGCTGCGCACGGTGGCGTTTGGCGGCTGCAGCAGGTTCAGGCGCTGAACCATCTGCTGGAAGCGCTCACGGTCTTCGGCGCGGTCGATGGCGTCAGGGCTGGTACCGATGATCGGCACGCCTGCTTCTTCCAGAGCGCGGGCCAGCTTCAGCGGGGTCTGGCCGCCGTAGTGAACGATCACGCCCTTCGGCTTCTCGACGCGGCAGACTTCCAGCACGTCTTCCAGGGTCAGCGGCTCGAAGTACAGGCGGTCGGAAGTGTCGTAGTCGGTGGAGACGGTTTCCGGGTTGCAGTTGACCATGATGGTCTCGTAACCGTCGTCACGCAGCGCCAGGGCGGCGTGTACGCAGCAGTAGTCGAACTCGATACCTTGGCCGATACGGTTCGGGCCGCCACCCAGGATCATGATCTTGTCGCGGGTCGACGGGTTGGCCTCGCACTCTTCCTCGTAGGTGGAGTACAGGTAGGCGGTGTCGGTGGCGAACTCGGCGGCGCAGGTGTCGACGCGCTTGTACACCGGGAACACTTCCAGCTTGTGGCGGTGGCGACGCAGGTTCTTGTCGGTAATGCCCAGCAGGACTGCCAGGCGCTGGTCCGAGAAGCCCTTGCGCTTGAGGCGCAGCATGTAGTCCTTGTCGATTGCCGACAGGGCCAGGGTCTTGACCTTCTCTTCTTCCTTGATCAGGTCTTCCATCTGCACCAGGAACCACATGTCGATGCCGGTCAGATTGAAGATTTCTTCGCAGGTCATGCCCGAACGCATGGCGTCAGCCACGTACCAGATACGCTCGGCACCCGGCACGGTCAGTTCACGCTTGAGGATGCTGGCGGCTTCCGGGCTGGCCAGGTCGACTTTCGGGTCGAGGCCGCAGGCGCCGACTTCCAGGCCGCGCAGGGCTTTCTGCAGGGATTCCTGGAAAGTACGGCCGATGGCCATGACTTCACCCACGGATTTCATCTGGGTGGTCAGGCGGGCGTCGGCTTTCGGGAATTTCTCGAAGGCGAAGCGTGGCAGCTTGGTGACGACGTAGTCGATCGACGGCTCGAAGGACGCTGGGGTGCGACCGCCAGTGATGTCGTTCTGCAGCTCGTCGAGGGTGTAACCAATGGCCAGCTTGGCGGCGATCTTGGCGATCGGGAAGCCGGTAGCCTTGGAGGCCAGGGCGGACGAACGCGATACGCGCGGGTTCATCTCGATGACGACCATGCGGCCGGTGTTCGGGCAAATGCCGAACTGGACGTTGGAACCGCCGGTTTCCACACCGATTTCACGCAGCACCGCCAGCGAGGCGTTGCGCATGATCTGGTATTCCTTGTCGGTCAGGGTCTGTGCCGGGGCAACCGTGATCGAGTCACCGGTGTGCACACCCATCGGGTCGAAGTTCTCGATCGAGCAAACGATGATGCAGTTGTCCTTCTTGTCGCGGACCACCTCCATCTCGTATTCCTTCCAGCCGATCAGCGATTCGTCGATCAGCAGCTCTTTGGTCGGCGACAGGTCCAGACCACGGGTGCAGATTTCTTCGAACTCTTCACGGTTGTAAGCGATACCGCCGCCGGTGCCGCCCATGGTGAACGACGGGCGAATGATGCATGGGAAGCCAAGCTTCTCGAGGACCGCATTGGCCTCTTCCATGCTGTGGGCGATACCGGAGCGCGGGCACTCCAGGCCGATGTCCTTCATGGCCTTGTCGAAGCGCGAGCGGTCTTCGGCCTTGTCGATGGTGTCAGCATTGGCACCGATCATCTCTACGCCGAACTTTTCCAGAACGCCGTGGCGCTCCAGGTCCAGGGCGCAGTTCAGGGCGGTCTGGCCACCCATGGTCGGCAGGACGGCGTCCGGGCGCTCTTTCTCGATGATCTTGGCCACCGATTGCCACTTGATCGGCTCGATGTAGGTGGCGTCGGCCATGGCCGGGTCGGTCATGATGGTGGCTGGGTTGGAGTTCACCAGGATGACGCGGAAACCTTCCTCGCGCAGGGCTTTACAGGCCTGCGCGCCGGAGTAGTCGAATTCGCAGGCCTGGCCGATCACGATCGGGCCAGCGCCGAGAATCAGGATGCTTTTGATGTCTGTACGTTTTGGCATGGTGGTCACTCAAATCCGGGGTCAGTCGGCAAGCCGCTTTGAACAATCTGGGTCAGGCGCTGCCGGGCGCGGCAGGTGCCGGCCCGGGGCCTTGAAGCAGGATGCTCAGCGGCGCTTGGCCATGGCATCGGTGAAACGATCGAACAGAGGCGCGACGTCGGTCGGGCCCGGGCTCGCTTCAGGGTGGCCCTGGAAGCTGAACGCGCTCTTGTCGGTACGCTCGATACCCTGCAGGGTGCCGTCGAACAGCGACTTGTGAATGGCGCGAACGTTACCCGGCAGGGTCGCCTCGTCAACGGCGAAGCCGTGGTTCTGGCTGGTGATCATGACCACACCGGTATCCAGGTCCTGGACCGGGTGGTTGGCACCGTGGTGGCCGTGGCCCATTTTCACGGTCTTGGCGCCGGAAGCCAGGGCCAGCAGCTGGTGGCCGAGGCAGATGCCGAATACCGGGATCTCGGTTTCGAGGATTTCCTTGATCGCCTGGATCGCGTAGTCGCACGGCTCAGGGTCACCCGGGCCGTTGGACAGGAACACGCCGTCCGGGTTGAGTGCCAGCACTTCGCTGGCCGGGGTCTGGGCTGGCACCACGGTCACGCGGCAGCCGCGGGCCACCAGCATGCGCAGGATGTTCAGCTTGACGCCATAGTCGAAGGCAACCACGTGGTACGGCAGGTCGGCAGCGTCGATGGTCGGGTGGCTGTCGGTTTTCAGCTCCCACACGCTGGAGCGCCACTCGTAACGTTCCTTGGTGGAAACGACCTTGGCCAGGTCCATGCCCTTCAGGCCCGGGAAGCCGCGGGCAGCGGCGATGGCAGCTTCTTCGCTGATGTTGTCACCCGCCAGAATGCAGCCGTTCTGGGCGCCCTTTTCACGCAGGATACGGGTCAGGCGACGGGTGTCGATGCCGGCAATGGCAACGACGTTGTTAGCCTTGAGGTACTCAGGCAGCGACTGGGTATTACGCCAGTTGCTGGCCAGCAGCGGCAGGTCACGGATGACCAGGCCAGCGGACCAGACGCGGTTCGACTCGGCGTCTTCCGGGGTAGTACCGGTGTTGCCGATGTGCGGGTAGGTCAGGGTAACGATTTGCTGCGCGTAGGAAGGGTCTGTAAGGATTTCCTGGTAGCCGGTCATAGCGGTGTTGAATACCACCTCACCAACGGTCTGACCGTCGGCACCGATGGCTTCACCGCGGAAAATACTGCCGTCGGCAAGGGCGAGTATGGCTGGCTTTGTCAAGAAGACCTCCCGTAAATCAAGCATGAAAGGGCGATCGCAGGTTGCAAAAAAGCGGAGTGACGTATGGACACGTCACCCCGCTTTCATGTGCTGAATTCAATTCGCTGCGCGCTTTTAGTGGACACACTAAAGCTGTAGCTTACAGAAAAGTGTGTTTTCGGTCTACCGGATATGTGTCTCTAAAACACATCGATGCGACAGGCTGACATCCACGCCAGCCTCTTCGCGGGCTCGCCCGCTCCCNGTGGGAGCGGGCAAGCCCGCGAAGCAGCCAACACCCCACTCACGACTTAACGCAGTTCAAGCACATCCTGCATGTCGTACAGCCCAGGCTCGCGCCCATCCAGCCACAGCGCCGCACGTACGGCACCCTTGGCGAAGGTCATGCGGCTGGAGGCCTTGTGGGTGATTTCCAGGCGCTCGCCTTCAGCAGCGAACAACACGGTGTGATCGCCCACCACATCGCCGGCACGCACGGTAGCGAAACCGATGGTCTTGCGATCGCGCGCACCGGTCTGCCCTTCACGACCATACACGGCCACTTCCTGCAGATCACGGCCCAGCGCATTGGCAACCACTTCACCCATGCGCAGTGCAGTACCCGATGGCGCATCGACCTTGTGCCGGTGGTGCGCCTCGATGATTTCGATATCGACATCATCGCCCAGCACCCGCGCAGCCATATCCAGCAGCTTGAGGCTAAGGTTGACGCCCACGCTGAAGTTGGCGGCGAACACAATTGGAATGTCCTTGCCAGCTTCGGCCAACAGCTGCTTCTCTTCGACTGTAAAACCGGTCGTGCCGATGATCATCGCCTTGCCATGCTTGCGGCAGAACGCGAGGTTTTTCAGGGTCACCGAGGGGTGAGTGAAGTCGATCAGTACATCGAACTCGTCGGCAACCTTGGCCAGGTCGTCGGACAACAGCACGCCAATTCGGCCAAGTGCCGCCAGCTCTCCGGCATCAGCCCCGACCAACGAGCTGTCAGGGCGATCGATCGCTGCGGTCAGCCCCGCGCCCGAGGTTTGTTGCACGGCTTCGATGAGGGTTTTGCCCATCCGCCCCGCCGCGCCCATCACTGCAATACGTCGCATAACCTGTTCCTTGTCAGAGATCGCCGAAGAAGCGCTTCACACCATCGAACCAGCCGCTGGCCTTGGGCGAGTGGGAACTGTCGCCTTCCAGCGAATCACGCAGCTCTTCGAGCAGCTCACGCTGACGGCGACTGAGATTGACCGGGGTTTCTACGGCCACACGGCACAGCAGGTCACCCGCACCACCCCCACGCACCGGGGCTACACCCTTGCCACGCAGACGGAACTGCTTACCGGTCTGGGTGCCTTCCGGAATCTTCAGTTTTACGCGACCATCCAGGGTCGGCACTTCCAGCTCGCCGCCCAGGGCAGCATCGGTGTAGCTGATCGGCACTTCACAGTACAAATGCTTGCCATCACGCTGGAAAATCTCGTGCTCACGCACGCTGATCACCACGTACAGGTCGCCAGTCGGGCCACCATGAGTACCGGCCTCGCCCTCACCCGACAGACGGATGCGGTCGCCGGTATCGACACCTGCCGGCACCTTGACCGACAGCGTCTTGTATTCCTCGACACGCCCTTCACCATGGCACGAAGTGCACGGGTCGGTAATGATCTTGCCTTGGCCATGGCAGCGCGGGCAGGTTTGCTGCACCGAGAAGAAGCCTTGCTGCATGCGCACCTGGCCGATACCACCACAGGTCGGGCAGGTCGACGGGGTCGAGCCCTTCTTGGCACCGGAACCGTCGCAAGGCTGGCAGTTGACCAGGGTAGGCACGCGGATGCTGACCGTGGTGCCACGCACCGCATCTTCCAGGTTCAGCTCCAGGGTGTAGCGCAGGTCGCTGCCGCGCTGGGCACCGCCTCGACCACCACCGCGACCGCCGCCGAAGAAGTCGCTGAACACATCGCCGAAGATGTCGGAGAAATTGGCACCACCAAAGCCGGCACCACCGCCACCCATGCTTGGGTCGACACCCGCATGGCCATACTGGTCGAAGGCCGCACGCTTGCTCGCGTCTGACAGTACTTCGTAGGCCTCGTTGGCCTCCTTGAACTTGTCTTCCGATTCTTTATCGCCCGGGTTGCGGTCCGGGTGGTACTTCATCGCCAAACGGCGGTAAGCCTTCTTGAGGTCCGCTTCAGTGGCGCCGCGCTCGACACCCAGGACCTCATAATAATCACGCTTGGACATAGGTCATTTGCACCTTGTTGGGCGTGTGGCATCTGCGCCACGCCATCAGCACCCGCTTACGACCCTCAAGAGCCGCTGACAGATGCTGTAAAAATTCTCGAATTCCAGATACGCCAACGCGGGAGCAAGCCCCCGCGCGGCGACATCCTACCAGCTCACCGGCAAACGACGGTGAACCGGCCGACAACATGCAGGGATTACTGCTTGTTGTTGTCTTTCACTTCTTCGAACTCGGCGTCAACCACGTCATCGTGCTTGGCTTCCGGCTCGGCCTGCTGCGCGCCACCCTGAGGCTGTTCAGCCGACTGCTCGGCGTACATCTTCTGGGCAACCGGGGCAGAGACCTTGGACAGCTCTTCAACCTTGGCGTCGATGGCAGCCTTGTCGTCGCCTTTGACAGCGGCTTCCAGGGCAACAACGGCGGCCTCGATGGCGGTTTTCTCTTCAGCGGTAACCTTGTCACCAGCGTCAGCGACCATCTTGCGGGTCGAGTGCACCAGCGCGTCACCCTGGTTACGGGCAGCCGCCAGCTCTTCGAACTTGCGGTCTTCCTCGGCGTTGGCCTCGGCGTCACGCACCATGCGCTCGATCTCTTCGTCCGACAGGCCGGAGTTGGCCTTGATCACGATCGACTGAGTCTTGCCGGTGGCCTTGTCTTTCGCACCTACGTGCAGGATGCCGTTGGCGTCGATGTCGAAGGTCACTTCGATTTGCGGCACGCCACGCGGTGCTGGCGGAATGTCAGCCAGGTCGAACTTGCCCAGCGACTTGTTCTGCGCAGCCTGCTTACGCTCACCTTGCAGCACGTGAATGGTCACGGCGCTCTGGTTGTCGTCGGCAGTCGAGAACACCTGCGACTTCTTGGTCGGGATGGTGGTGTTCTTCTCGATCAGCGCGGTCATCACGCCGCCCATGGTTTCGATACCCAGGGTCAGCGGGCTGACGTCCAGCAGCAGTACGTCTTTCACGTCACCGGCCAGTACCGCACCCTGGATGGCAGCGCCCATGGCAACCGCTTCGTCCGGGTTCACGTCCTTGCGCGCTTCTTTACCGAAGAAGTCGGCCACTTCTTTCTGCACCAGCGGCATGCGGGTCTGACCGCCGACCAGGATCACGTCGTCGATCTTGCTGGCGTCGATGCCGGCGTCTTTCAGGGCAATGCGGCAAGGCTCGATGGTACGCTTGACCAGGTCTTCGACCAGCGACTCCAGCTTGGCGCGGGAGATCTTCACGTTCAGGTGCTTAGGACCGGTGGCATCTGCAGTGATGTACGGCAGGTTGACGTCGGTCGACTGAGCGGACGACAGCTCGATCTTGGCTTTTTCTGCGGCTTCTTTCAGGCGCTGCAGGGCCAGAGGATCGTTCTTCAGGTCCATGCCCGACTCTTTCTTGAACTCGTCGACAAGGTAGTCGATCAGGCGCATGTCGAAGTCTTCGCCACCCAGGAAGGTGTCGCCGTTGGTAGCCAGTACTTCGAACTGGTGCTCACCGTCGACTTCGGCGATTTCGATGACCGAAACGTCGAAGGTACCACCACCCAGGTCATAAACGATGACGGTGTGGTCGCCCTTGGCCTTGTCCATGCCGTACGCCAGTGCAGCGGCAGTCGGCTCGTTGATGATGCGTTTTACGTCCAGGCCAGCGATGCGGCCGGCGTCTTTGGTCGCCTGGCGCTGGCTGTCGTTGAAGTAGGCCGGAACGGTGATGACCGCTTCGGTGACCGGCTCGCCGAGGTAGTCTTCGGCGGTCTTCTTCATTTTCTTCAGGACTTCGGCGCTGATCTGCGGCGGAGCCATTTCCTTGCCAGCAGCCTCGACCCAGGCGTCACCGTTGTTCGCCTTGACGATCTTGTACGGCACCAGCTTGATGTCTTTCTGCACGACATCTTCTTCGAAGCGGCGGCCAATCAGGCGCTTCACTGCGAACAGGGTGTTGTGCGGGTTGGTGACAGCCTGGCGCTTGGCCGACTGGCCAACCAGGATTTCGCCATCGTTGGCGTAGGCCACGATCGAAGGGGTAGTACGCGCACCTTCGGCGTTTTCGATGACTTTGACGTTACCGTTTTCCAGAATGGAGACGCACGAGTTGGTGGTCCCCAGGTCGATACCGATGATTTTACCCATGTTAACTCTCCCGAAACTTGAATTTGGTAGCAGCGACTACTTTGGCCAACTGCGGTAATACTTGAAGGCTTGACACCTAGATGGGGATGCCCCGAAGGATTTCAAGCCTTTTCATTGATCGAGGGTTGCGCCGCGCTCGGCGCCTTGCTGACCACCACCATGGCGGGGCGCAGCAGGCGGCCATTCAGCAGGTAACCCTTCTGGAACACGTTCAGCACGCTGTTTGGCTCGACCTCGGCGTTTTCCTGCATGGCCATGGCCTGGTGGTGCTCAGGGTTGAACGGCTGGCCGTGCGGGTCGACAGCTTCAAGGTTGTAGCGCTTGAGGGTGTCCTGGAACATCTTCAGGGTCAGCTCGACCCCTTCGCGGATCTGCTTGACGTGCTCATCGTCGGCACTGGAGTGAGCCAGGGCCAGTTCCAGGCTGTCGATCACCGGCAGCAAGTCGCTGGAGAACTTCTCCAGGGCGAACTTGTGGGCTTTTTCCACATCCTGCTCGGCACGACGGCGTACGTTCTGCAGGTCGGCAACGGCGCGCAGCGCCTGGTCCTTGGCTGCGGCCAGCTGTTCCTCGAGCTCCAGAACACGGGTATCAGCTGCATTGCCTGCACCGGTTTCTTCCACATTAAGGTCTTTCTCGTTCAGCTGCTCATCAGCCATGGGGTCTCTCCTGCGCAATTTTGTGGACTGCGAGCCAGGCTCGCCTTGGATGTCGGCTATATGGGGCCGGAAAAACCAGGTTCAAGGGGCAAGGTGGTTTTCGAGGCTGCAACAGAATCTGCGAAGGGGCATTGGCAGGCCTGAAAAAAGTACTGTATAAATAACCAGACCTGATTTCCGGGAGCCGCCCCCATGCTGGTGCACCTGTCCATTCACAACTACGCCATCGTCGAGCACCTCGACCTCGAGATCGCCCGTGGCATGTCCGTCATCACCGGCGAGACCGGTGCCGGCAAATCGATCATGCTCGACGCCCTCGGCCTTGCCCTGGGCGACCGTGCCGACAGCGGCGTGGTGCGCCCCGGCACCGACAAGGCGGACATCCTGGCCACCTTCGACCTGGTGGACATTCCCGAAGCGCACACCTGGCTGGCCGAGCGCGACCTGGACAACGAAGGCCTGTGCATCCTGCGCCGGGTGATTACCGCCGAAGGCCGCAGCCGCGGCTACATCAACGGCACGCCCTGCCCGCTCGGCGACCTCAAGGCGCTGGGCGAACTGCTGATCGATATCCACAGCCAGCATGAGCACCAGTCCCTGCTCAAGACCGACACCCACCGCCGCTTGCTTGACGAGTATGCCGGCGCCGTCGACCTGGCCCGCCAGGTACAGCTTGCAGCCAAGCGCTGGAACCAGACCCGCCTGGAGCTGGAGCGCCTGTCCAACTCGGGCGACGAGCAGCGCGCCCGCCACCAGTTGCTCAGTTACCAACTGGAAGAACTGGACAACCTCGGCCTGGGCGAGCACGAACTGGAGCAGCTGGAACAGGAACACAAGAACCTGACCAGCGCCGAAGCCCTGTTCGGCATCTGCCGCCAGGTCATCGACCAGTGCAGCGAGAGTGATTCGGGCAATGTGCTGAGCGCCCTCACCTCCAGCCTCAACCGCCTGGGTGCCGCCACCAACTCGCCCAAGGCACTGAACGAAGCAGCCAACCTGATCGCCAGCGCGCAGATTCAGGTCGAGGAAGCCGTGGGCGAACTCAACCGCTTCCTCGACAACTTCGACGCCGACCCGATGCGCCTGCAAGCCCTGGAAGAGCGCCTGGACACCATCTACACCCTGGCGCGCAAACACCGGGTGCACCCCACCGAGCTGCCCCACCTGCAACAGCAACTGATGGAGGAGCTGGAAGGCCTTAACGCCAGTGACGAGTCGATCGAGCGGCTGGGCGAAGAGCTTGCCGCCTACGCCCAGCACTATAAAGAGAAGGCGCGCGAACTCAGCGGCCTGCGCCAGCAAGCGGCGCAGCAGCTGGCAGGTGCGGTGGAGCAGGAAATCCAGCGCCTGGGCATGCCTGGCGGGCGCTTCTGCATCGAACTGACAGCGAACGAAGGCGCCGAACTGTCACCCCATGGGCTGGAGCAGATCGAACTGCTGGTCAGCGCCAACCCTGGCCAGCCGCTCAAGGCCCTGGCGAAGGTGGCGTCGGGCGGTGAACTGTCACGTATCAGCCTGGCGATCCAGGTCATTACCGCGCAGACCTCGCGCATTCCTACCCTGGTGTTCGACGAAGTCGACGTGGGTATTGGCGGGCCAACGGCAGAAATCGTCGGCCAACTGCTGCGGCGCCTGGGCGAGCGCGGCCAGGTACTGACCGTGACCCACCTGCCGCAGGTGGCGGCGCAGGGGCATCACCATTTGTTCGTGCACAAGGTGCGCAACAGCGACACCACCCACACCGCCGTGGCTAGCCTTGGCAAGCGTGAGCGCGTGGAAGAAGTGGCGCGGATGCTCGGCGGGATTGACCTGACCAAGGAGTCCCTGGCCCATGCACGCAAGATGGTGGTGAGCGGCAAGGCCTGAGCCCCTACCAGGCTGACGCGGTCATTGTGAGAGCAACTGTCTTGCTCAATTTTCTAAAAGCTGGCGCGATCCGTGTGGGAGCAGCTGTCTTGCTCAATTTCTAAAAGCTGGCGCGATCCCTGTGGGAGCGGCCTTGCGTCGCGAAAGGGTCGCAAAGCGGCCCCAGGATTTCAGCTTCAACCCACCTATCGCTGGGGCTGCCCGGCAGCCCTTTCGCGACGCAAGGCCGCTCCCACAGGAATCTCACACTCTTTCTAGCCCGGCTATAAAGCACAAAGGCGACCCGAAGGTCGCCTTTGCTATCCATAACGAAAAACCGTTACTTCTTCTTACGCACGTACAGGACCAGATTGTGGTCCACCAGCTCGAAGCCATGCTCGGCCACGATTTCGCGCTGGCGCTTCTCGATTTCGGCATCCATGAATTCGATGACTTCACTGGTATCCACGTTCACCATGTGGTCGTGGTGACCGCCATCGGCCAGCTCGAACACTGCATGACCGCCGTCGAAGTTGTGGCGAACCACCAGACCCGCCGCCTCGAACTGGGTCAGCACGCGATAGACGGTGGCCAGGCCTACATCCTCGCCAGCCTCCATCAGCGCCTTGTAGACATCCTCTGCACTCATGTGACGCTGCTCGGTAGAGTCGAGCATCTGAAGGATCTTGACTCGAGGCAGGGTCACCTTGAGACCGGCTTTGCGCAATTCGCTATTTTCAACCATGGTCAGCTTTCTCGCCGATGCTGCTTCGCAGCTTCTCTTAATACGGGTATGATCGGGGTTTACGTTGTCCAGCCAAGATAGTGGAAGTCGCCCACCGATGCAAAACACCAAGCTCTTGCTAACCAGCCTCACCCTAGTGGGACTGCTCGCACTCGCCGGTTGCTCGTTTCCCGGGGTTTACAAAATCGACATCCAGCAGGGCAATGTCGTCACGCAAGACATGATAGACCAATTACGCCCGGGAATGACCCGCCGGCAAGTAAGGTTTATCATGGGCAACCCGCTGATTCAGGACACTTTCAACACCAATCGTTGGGATTACCTGTACAGCCTGCAGCCTGGTGGCGGTAAGCGCCAGCAAGAACGCATGAGTGTATTTTTCAACGAAAGCGATCAACTGGTCAGCCTGTCTGGCGACTTCATGCCAGGCGTCAGCCGCGATCAGGAAATCCTCGGTGGCAGCAGCGACACCACCGTCAGCCCGGCCACCGAGCCAGGCCAGGCCGAACAGCCAGCAGCGCAACCTGAAGAAAAACCGGCCAAGCCTGGTTCGACCGAAGAGTCCATCCAGCGCGAAATCGACACCATCGAGACCACCCCGGTCCCGACCCCCGCACCGCTGGAAACCCGCTAAGCGGGAACAGCAGATGCAAAAAAGCCCGGACCTGGTCCGGGCTTTTTGTTTGCGCCTTATCCGTCAGGCATTCAATTGCTTGGCACGCTGGCAGAACGCATCGACCAGCGTATTCGCTGCCTGATTGAATAGCGGGCCCAACGTGGCGCGCACAATTGGCCCGGCGTAATCGAAGGACAGGTCCAGGCTGATCTTGCAGGCTTTTTCACCCAGCGCCTTGAACACCCAAACACCATGCAGCTGGGTGAATGGCCCTTCTTCGAGGTTCATCTCGATGGACTGCCCCGGCACCAGCACGTTACGCGTCACGAAGTGCTGGCTCATGCCCCCCTTGGCCACTTCGAGCTTGGCACGCATGTGTGTATCGCTGGTTTCGATCACCGTCGAGGCCGAGCACCACGGCAAAAACTCAGGGTAGCTGGCCACATCGTTGACCAGATCGTAAAGCGCCTGGGCGGGGTATGGCAGCAGGGCGGAGCGTTGAATATGGGTAGTCATCCAGGCGTCACTTCCAAGGCTGGGTGGCGGCGCTTCGCAGCGTGCCGAAAACAGGTTCTGTGCGTATGACAGGGTTTGTATTGTCCGGTATTCATTCCAGTGGCTCAAGCACACCGAAATCCCATAGCGGACGACGCGCGGACTTGCCTATAATGCCGCCCCTATGGCTAAGCAAAAAAAACATCCGACCGGGACCATCGCGCAAAACAAGAAAGCGCGACACGATTACTTCATCGAACACAAGTTCGAGGCCGGGCTGGTCCTGTCCGGCTGGGAAGTAAAAAGCCTGCGAGCCGGCAAGGCGCACCTGACTGACAGCTACGTGCTGCTCAAGGACGGTGAGGCCTGGCTGTTCGGCAGCCACATCACCCCGCTGACCACGGCCAGCACCCACGTCATCGCCGACCCTACACGTACCCGCAAGCTGCTGCTGAACAAGCGCGAGCTCGAGCGCGTGGAAGCGGCTGTGGCGCAAAAAGGCTACACCTGTGTGGCTTTGGCGCTGTACTGGAGCAAGCACCTGATCAAGTGCGAAATCGCACTGGGCAAGGGCAAGAAGGAATTCGACAAGCGCGACACCATGCGCGAACGCGATTCCAACCGCGAGCTGCAGCGGGCTGTGCGGAACAAGGGCAAGGAAGAGTAACTACTCTTCAACCTGTTCCGGCCTCTTCGCGGGCAAGCCCGCTCCCACAGGAATGGCACCAGATTCAAGCCCGGCGCCTATCCTGTGGGAGCGGCCTCTTCGCGGGCACGCACGCCCCACAGGAATGGCACCAGNGGGAGCGGGCTTGCCCGCGAAGAGGCCGGTACTGCCTTTAAAAGTCTCAGCGCCCGCTGCGCCGCTCTGCCCGCGCCACCCGCTGCGCTTCTTCGTGCGCCTCATGCAGCACCTCCTGCACATACAAAATGTGCCGGCTGGACACCTCTCGCGCATCCTCCGCCCTGCCCTCGACAATCGCCAGGTACAGTTCCCGGTGCTGGCTGATCAGCATGTCCCGGGTTTCGGTGCGCTGCTGGTACATGCCGCCGATGTTGGTCACCACGTTGCGTTTGAGCAGGTCGAACAAACCCCGGATGGTGTGCAGCAACACCGCGTTATGGCTGGCCTCGGCGATCGCCAGGTGGAAGCGCGCATCAGCCGCGCCCTCTTCCGCACGGGTCACCTCATCGACCCTGGCATAGCAGTCCTGCAGCGCATCGAAGGCCGCCTTCAACCGCGCCCGGTCCGGCTCGGTGGCACGCTGGGCAGCGTAATAGGCGCAGGACGCCTCCAGGGTATGGCGGAACTCGAGCAGGTCACGCTGCGCTTCGGCACTGTGCTCGAGCAACTGCAGCAACGGGTCGCTGAAGGTGGACCCCAACGATTCCGCCACAAAATTGCCCCCGCCCTGACGGCTGACCAACAACCCCTTGGCCACCAGCTTCTGGATCGCCTCACGCAGTGACGGGCGGGACACACCAAACTGCTCGGCCAGGACGCGCTCGGCCGGCAGCCGCTGCCCCGAGGTCAGCGTGCCTTCCAGAATCATCCCTTCCAGCCGATCGACAATGTCGTCGGACAGGCGCCGTTGGCGTACCTGATCAAAAACCATCACATGCTCTCCACAAACCCCCGGCAAATTTCAGGGGGTGCCTATTCTCGCCGATCCAGGCCACGCAAACACCCATCAAGCCGCGATTTTCCGAGCACATCAGACGCCCGCTCATCGGCACGCGACCAAAGTTTTGCACGGGACAAATTGACACACCCACGGCGGCGCTTTTAACCTAGCGCCCAGCCATTGTAAATTGGTCTTACCAATTATCCAATGCCAGTGCCTGACCAACAACAATTAGGGGCCACCCCATATGCAAACCTGGCAACAACTCTATAGCCCGCTTGGTAGTCTTGGCCTGTCCGCACTGGCGGCGGTCATCCCTATCGTGTTCTTCTTCCTGGCCCTCGCCGTGTTCCGCCTCAAGGGCCACGTAGCGGGCAGCATCACCCTCGCGCTGTCGATCCTGGTGGCGATCTTCGCCTTCCAGATGCCTGTCGACATGGCCCTCGCCGCCGCGGGTTACGGCTTCCTCTATGGCCTCTGGCCAATTGCCTGGATCATCGTTGCCGCGGTGTTCCTGTACAAACTCACGGTCAAGAGCGGCCAGTTCGAAGTGATCCGCAGCTCGGTGCTGTCGATTACCGACGACCAGCGCCTGCAAGTGCTGCTGATCGGCTTCTGCTTCGGCGCCTTCCTCGAAGGTGCGGCGGGCTTTGGCGCACCGGTGGCCATCACTGCCGCACTGCTGGTGGGCCTGGGCTTCAACCCGCTGTACGCTGCCGGCCTGTGCCTGATCGCCAACACCGCGCCAGTGGCCTTCGGCGCCCTGGGTATCCCGATCATCGTGGCCGGCCAGGTCACCGGTATCGACGCCTTCCACATCGGCGCCATGACCGGCCGCCAGCTGCCGTTGCTGTCGCTGTTCGTGCCGTTCTGGCTGGTGTTCATGATGGACGGCCTGCGTGGCGTGAAGGAAACCTGGCCTGCCGCCCTGGTCGCTGGCCTGAGCTTTGCCGTCACCCAGTACTTCACCTCGAACTTCATCGGCCCGGAACTGCCAGACATCACCTCGGCACTGGCCAGCCTGATCTGCCTCACCCTGTTCCTGAAAGTCTGGCAGCCCAAGCGTGCGTTCAGCGAGGCCAAAGGCAGTGTCGGCGCAGCCGTGGTGCAGCCAAGCGGCAGCCAGCCTAGCCCGTACAGCTTTGGCGAGATCTTCAAGGCCTGGTCGCCGTTCCTGATCCTCACCGTGCTGGTCACCATCTGGACCCTGAAGCCGTTCAAGGCGGCTTTCGCTCCAGGCGGCGCGATGTACAACTTCGTGTTCAACTTCGCCATCCCGCACCTCGACCAACTGGTGATCAAGACCGCACCGATCGTTGCCGCGCCGACCGCCATGCCGGCGGTGTTCAAGCTCGACCCGATCTCCGCCACCGGCACCGCGATCTTCCTCTCGGCGCTGATCTCGATGGCGGTGCTGAAGATCAACTTCAAAACTGGTCTTACCACTTTCAAAGAAACCTTCTGGGAACTGCGCTGGCCGATTCTGTCGATCGGCATGGTGTTGGCCTTCGCCTTCGTCACCAACTACTCGGGCATGTCCTCGACCATGGCCCTGGTGCTGGCCGGTACCGGCGCCGCGTTCCCGTTCTTCTCGCCGTTCCTCGGCTGGCTGGGCGTGTTCCTGACCGGCTCGGACACCTCGTCCAACGCCCTGTTCAGCTCGCTGCAGGCCACCACCGCGCACCAGATCGGGGTCAACGACACCCTGCTGGTGGCAGCCAACACCAGCGGCGGCGTAACCGGCAAGATGATCTCGCCGCAATCGATCGCCGTGGCCTGCGCCGCTACCGGCCTGGTCGGCAAGGAATCCGACCTGTTCCGCTTCACCGTCAAGCACAGCCTGTTCTTCGCCACCATCGTCGGCCTGATCACCCTGATCCAGGCTTACTGGCTGACCGGCATGCTGGTTCATCACTAAAGTGAAAGGGGCCGGGCGCCGTCGCGCGCCCGGCACTCCCACAAGCAACGCTGCGAGAATCCATGATCATTTCTGCCTCTACCGACTATCGCGCCGCGGCCCAACGCAAGCTGCCCCCCTTCCTGTTCCACTACGCTGACGGCGGCGCCTACGCCGAGCACACCCTGCGCCACAACGTCTCGGACCTGGCCGGCATCGCCCTGCGCCAGCGCGTGCTGAACAACATGTCCGAGCTCAGCCTGGAAACCAAGCTGTTCGACGAAACCCTGAGCATGCCGGTGGCCCTGGCCCCGGTCGGCCTCACCGGCATGTACGCCCGCCGTGGCGAAGTGCAGGCCGCACGCGCGGCCGCCGCCCATGGCATCCCGTTCACCATGTCGACTGTGTCGGTGTGCCCGATCGAAGAAGTGGCGCCCGCCATCAACCGGCCAATGTGGTTCCAGCTGTATGTGCTCAAGGACCGCGGCTTCATGCGTAATGCCCTGGAGCGGGCCAAGGCTGCCGGCGTCAAGACCCTGGTGTTCACCGTGGACATGCCCGTACCCGGTGCCCGCTACCGCGACGCCCACTCTGGCATGAGCGGCAAGAACGGCCCGCTGCGCCGCGTGCTGCAAGCCATGACCCACCCCGAGTGGGCATGGGATGTGGGCGTGATGGGCCGCCCGCATGACCTGGGCAACATCTCCAAATACCGTGGCAACCCCACCGGCCTTGCCGACTACATCGGCTGGCTGGGCAACAACTTCGACCCGTCCATTTCCTGGAAAGACTTGGAGTGGATCCGCGAGTTCTGGGACGGCCCGATGATCATCAAGGGCATTCTCGATGCCGATGACGCCCGCGATGCGGTCAAGTTCGGTGCCGACGGTATCGTGGTGTCCAACCACGGCGGCCGCCAGCTCGACGGCGTGCTGTCCAGCGCCCGTGCCCTGCCGGCCATTGCCGACGCGGTCAAAGGCGACCTGAAGATCCTGGCCGACTCGGGCATTCGCAGTGGCCTGGATGTGGTGCGCATGATCGCCCTGGGTGCCGACACCGTCCTGATCGGCCGCGCCTTCCTCTATGCCCTTGCCGTGCATGGCCAGGCCGGCGTGAAAAACCTGCTTGAGCTGTTCGAAAAGGAAATGCGCGTGGCCATGGTGCTGACCGGTGCCAAGTCGATCAGCGAGATCACCCGCGACTCGCTGGTACGCGAACTGGGCGCCTGAACGCCTGCAAGAACCACCGCCTGAATGACCCGGGGCATGTAGCGCACAGACGCCACAGCCCCGCGAGGAGACTGCATGAGCCTGCCCGCCGCGTTCCTGCGTGATGCCGAGCGCCTGATCCCCGCCGAACGCCGCTTCGACGACCCCACCTCCACCCTGGCCTTCGGCACCGACGCCAGCTTCTACCGCTTGATCCCCAAGCTGGTGGTGCGCGTCGAGTCCGAGGACGAAGTGGTCGGCCTGATCAAACTGGCCCAGCGCGAGCGGGTGCCGGTCACCTTCCGCGCTGCCGGCACCAGCCTGTCTGGCCAGGCCATCAGCGACTCGGTGCTGATCGTGCTCGGCGATAACTGGAACGGCCGCGAAATCCGTCGCCAGGGCGAGCAGATTCGCCTGCAACCCGGCGTGATCGGCGCCCAGGCCAACGCCTGGCTGGCCCCCTTCGGGCGCAAGATCGGCCCCGACCCGGCCTCGATCAACGCCTGCAAGATCGGCGGCATCGTCGCCAACAACGCCAGTGGCATGTGCTGCGGTACCGCGCAAAACACCTACCACACCCTGGCGGGCCTGCGCCTGGTGCTGGCCGATGGCACCCGCCTGGACAGCGAAGACCCGGCCAGCGTCGCCGCCTTCGAAAGCAGCCACGCCGAGCTGCTGGAAGCACTGGCCCGCCTGGGCCGCGAAACCCGCGCCAACACCGCGCTGGCCGAGCGCATCCGGCACAAATACCGGCTGAAGAACACCACCGGCCTGTCACTGAACGCACTGGTGGACTACGACCAGCCGCTGGACATCCTGCAGCACCTGCTGGTCGGCTCCGAAGGCACCCTGGGCTTTATCAGCGCCGTCACGTACGACACCGTGCCCGACCACCCGCACAAGGCCAGCGCCCTGCTGGTGTTCCCCAGCGTTGAAAGCTGCTGCCGCGCGGTACCCGTGCTCAAGCAGCAGCCGGTCTCGGCCGTGGAACTGCTCGACCGCCGCAGCCTGCGCTCGGTGCAGAACATGCCCGGCATGCCGCTGTGGGTAAAAGGCCTGTCGGACAATGCCTGCGCCCTGCTGATCGAATCCCGCGCCGCCAGCCAGAGCCTGCTGCACGAGCAACTGCAGCAGATCATGGCCTCGATCGCCGACTTCCCCCTGGAACAGCAGGTGGACTTCAGCGAAGACCCGGCCGTGTACAACCAGCTGTGGAAAATCCGCAAGGACACCTTCCCCGCCGTCGGTGCCGTGCGCCAGACCGGCACCACAGTCATCATCGAAGACGTGACCTTCCCCGTCGAGCAACTGGCCGAAGGCGTCAACCGCCTGATCCAGCTGTTCGACAAGCACCACTATGACGAAGCGATCATTTTCGGCCACGCGCTGGAAGGCAACCTGCACTTCGTCTTTACCCAAGGTTTCAACAGCGCCGAAGAAGTCGCCCGTTACCAGGCGTTCATGGACGACGTGGCGCAACTGGTGGCGGTGGAGTTTGGCGGCTCGCTCAAGGCCGAGCACGGCACCGGGCGCAACATGGCCCCCTTCGTGGAGCTGGAGTGGGGGCACGACGCCTACCAGCTGATGTGGAAGCTCAAGCGCCTGCTCGACCCCAACGGCATCCTCAACCCCGACGTGGTATTGAGTGAAGACCCGGACATCCACCTGAAGAACCTCAAGCCGCTGCCGGCCGCCGACGAAATCGTCGACAAGTGCATCGAGTGCGGCTTCTGCGAACCGGTATGCCCCTCCAAAGGCCTGACCCTCAGTCCACGCCAGCGCATCGTCATGTGGCGTGACATCCAGGCCAAGCAGCGCGCCGGCATCGATACCCGTGAACTGATGCAAAGCTACCAGTACCAGGGCATCGACACCTGCGCCGCTACCGGCCTGTGCGCCCAGCGCTGCCCAGTCGGCATCAACACCGGCGAGTTGGTGAAGAAACTGCGCAGCCAGGCCGCCGACCACGCTAAAACCGCCGACTGGCTGGCCGAGCATTTCCACACTGCCCTAAGCGGTGCGCGCCTGACCCTGACCGCCGCCAACACCGCACGCAAGCTGCTAGGCGCCCCGCGCCTGGGCCGCCTGAGCGCCTCGCTGAGCAAAGCCAGCAAAGGCCGCCTGCCCCAATGGACCCCGGCCATGCCGCAACCGTTGCGCCCCTTGGCCTTCGGCGCCACCAGCAACGACGCACGCCCCCGCGTGGTGTACCTGGCCGCCTGCGTCTCCCGGGTAATGGGCCCGGCCTATGCCGACCGCGAGCAAAGCTCGCTGCTGGACAAAACTCGCGCCCTGCTGGAAAAGGCCGGTTACCAGGTGGTGTTCCCCGACAACGCCGACAGCCTGTGCTGCGGCCAGCCGTTCGCCTCCAAAGGCTACCCCGAGCAGGCCGAACACAAACGCCAGGAGCTGATCACCGCCCTGCTGCACGCCAGCCGCGGCGGCCTCGACCCGATCTATTGCGACACCAGCCCCTGCACCCTGCGCCTGGTGCAGGACCTGAGCGACACCCGGCTGGACCTTTACGACCCCGTGCGCTTCATCCGCACCCACCTGCTCGATCGACTGGAGTTCACCCCCCAGGACGAACCGGTAGCCGTGCACGTGACCTGCAGCACCCAGCACCTGGGCGAAAGCCAGGCCTTGATCGACCTGGCGCGGCGCTGCAGCAAACAGGTGGTGATTCCGGAAGGCATTCACTGCTGCGGGTTTGCCGGTGACAAAGGCTTTACCACCCCCGAGTTGAACGCCCACTCGTTGCGCAGCCTGAAGGACGCCGTACAGTATTGCAGCGAAGGTATTTCCACCAGCCGCACCTGCGAGATAGGCCTGTCGAGCCACAGCGGCATCGACTACCACGGCCTGGTGTACCTGGTAGACCGCGTCACCCGGCCACGCAGCCTCTAACGCGTTGATATAGGTGGGGAGCGTTGTGTAGGAGCGGGTTTACCCGCGAAAGGGCCGGCCCTGCTGGCCAATCTCCACCCGCTGTCCACCGTCGCAGCCACCACCGCATTCGCAGGTAAACCCGCCCCTACACCGATTGGTGGTGCCCACACATCGGTGGTTGTACACAGCCCCCCGTAGGAGCGGGTTTACCCGCGAAGAGGCCGGCCCTGCTGGCCAACTTCTACCCGTCGTTCACCATTGCCGCCGACACCGTATTCGCGGGTAAACCCGCTCCTACACACAGATTGATGGTGGACACAGCCCGCCGTATCCGCGGTAAACCCGCGAACACCGGCAACGCCGGTGCCATCCCCACCTCAATATCGCCCCGCCACCATCCCGATTGAACCCCCGCCAATCCCCCGCAGTCCACCTTACAGGCCCACCTTCCAGAGGCCCCAGAGGAGACACCCATGAAAGGTACCGCACTTTCGGCCCTGTTCGCGGCCGCCACCCTGCTGGCTTCGCCGGTGTTCGCCGCCGATGACCTCTGCGCCGCCAACCTGCAAAAGATCGACGACAGCATGGCCACCGCCGGCGCCACTTCCGAAGGCCTGGACAAAGCCATCACCGAGCACGTCGACAAAGCCAAGGCCGCCCAGGCCTCGGGCGACACCAAGGAATGCATTGCCATTACCAGCAAAGTGCTGGAGCGCCTGGAAAAAACCGAGAAAGGCAGCGGCAGTAGCAGCGGCGGCGCGTGAGCCCAAAAGCGGGCGACTGGACCGGCTGTCGACGTCGCCCGCGCAATGGCGTATACTCCGTCCTACGCGCCGCAAGGTGCGTTAGCCAAGAGCTAGTGCGGGGCCGATTAGGATTCGACGCCGGTAGCGAAACTCTAGGTGCATGCCGAGTTGGTAACAGAACTCGTAAATCCACTGTTGCAACTTCTATAGTTGCCAATGACGAAACCTACGGCGAGGAATCCTACGCTCTCGCAGCGTAAGTGACCTTTGCTTCTGGTAGCTTCGGCTCCAGCAATCACTAGGGGATGCCTGTAAACCCGAAATGATTGTCATACAGAACAGGATCGTCGCGTAGCACGTTGTGGGCGAAGTGACTAAAACTTACACAACTCATCCAAAGCACCCTGCCCGTCGGGCGGCTGCGGATTAAATCAGTAGACACGGCTAAGCATGTAGTACCGACAGCGGAGTACTGGCGGACGGGGGTTCAAATCCCCCCGGCTCCACCAAATGATCAAAAAAAGACGTCCACGGACGTCTTTTTTTGTGCCTGGAAGTCAGTGAAATCAAGGGTTTACTGCTCTTTTGAGGGCCACAACGGTTTTTTGAGTTCCAGCCGTCCCGGTATTCCCGGTGGTATTCCAGCCTACCTGGGGCTAATCTTGGGAATACCAAAAGGTGTCATGGAGCCTCTCCCATGTGCGCTCAAACAGCTCGTCTCTCCGACCGCCAACTCAAGGCGGTCAAGCCCAAAGACAAGGACTATGTCCTCACGGATGGCGACGGCCTCCAGCTCCGAGTCCGGGTAAACCGCTCGATGCAGTGGAATTTCAACTACAGGCATCCGGTCACCAAGAATCGAATCAACATGGCGCTCGGCTCCTATCCCGAGGTCTCTCTGGCGCAAGCTCGGCGAAAAGCGGTTGAAGCTAGGGAAGTACTTGCCCAGGGGATCGACCCCAAAGCTCAGCGCAATGATCTCGCGCAGGCCAAACTAGCCGAGACAGAACATACGTTCGAGAAAGTAGCTAGCGCCTGGTTCGAGTTGAAAAAGGACTCGGTCACGCCGGCCTATGCTGAGGACATCTGGCGCTCACTCACGCTGCACGTTTTTCCGAGCATGAAATCGACTCCAATCTCGGAAGTCAGTGCACCGATGGTGATCAAGATCCTTCGCCCTATCGAATCCAAAGGCAGCTTGGAAACGGTGAAGCGGCTTAGCCAGCGCCTCAACGAGATCATGACCTACGGGGTCAATTCAGGAATGATCTTCGCGAACCCGCTCAGCGGGATTCGGGCGGTGTTCAAGAAACCGAAGAAAGAAAATATGGCGGCGCTACCGCCCGAGGAGCTTCCTGAGCTCATGCTGGAAATAGCGAACGCCAGTATCAAGCGCACGACACGCTGCCTGATCGAGTGGCAGTTGCACACGATGACCCGCCCCGCCGAGGCGGCAACTACTCGCTGGGTAGACATCGACTTTGAAAGGCGAGTCTGGACCATCCCACCGGAGCGGATGAAGAAGAGCCGCCCGCACAGCATCCCGTTGAGCGATCAAGCCATGTCATTGCTGGAGATACTGAAGTCCCACAGTGGTCATCGGGAATACGTCTTCCCTGCAGACCGAAACCCTCGTACTCATGCCAATAGCCAGACCGCCAACATGGCATTGAAACGCATGGGCTTCCAGGACCGCCTGGTCAGCCACGGCATGCGCTCGATGGCCAGCACCATCTTGAATGAACATGGGTGGGACCCGGAGCTCATCGAAGTGGCGTTGGCACACGTCGACAAGGATGAGGTGCGCAGTGCCTACAACCGAGCCGACTACATCGAGCGACGGCGGCCGATGATGGCTTGGTGGAGCGAGTACATTCTGAAGGCGTCGACGGGCAATCTCTCGGCCAGCGCGATGAATGTGGCTAGGGATCGAAACGTAGTACCCATCCGATAGGGCGGCGACAACGGCGACACTGGCGACAGACCGCGTGCCATCTACATCCTTGCCGTCTGAGCGGATGGCGACAGTCGCCAACTCGCCTCGACTTTGGCCTCTCCGGCTAAGCCCGTGAGCATGGGGAGGCTTCGCATCCCCATGCTCACGGGCTAACACTAAAAAAGCGACAAACGGCCACTTTGCCACTGACAGCCACCGACTTCCAAAGCACGCCAGAGGTGGAATCTGGCGCATTTCCATGTGCCCTTCACCAATTGACCCCAACCGCGGTGACCGATAGAACGAAGGTTCAAAGCGCTGCCTTAGGCAGCACCCCAGATGACCAGAGCCTTCAAGGTCATGCCGCTAACCCGGTGGTTCATCCCAAAGTGCGATTCGCGCCCGGAGGCTCGCACGGTCATTCGCCAGAATGATGGACGCCCTCTAAACAATCCGCCTAGTGCGGCTGTCCGCTAACCCTTTAGCCCTGCAGCAACGAACCTGCTCGGCCGACGTTTTGCGCCAACCGTTCGCCCGTCTCTTTTTCCAGAAAAGAGACGGGCGCTCCTACCACTGCTGCAGCCCTCATCGCACAGGGCTTTGCGGCATTTCCCCTCGTGACAATCGGCGTGACAAACGCCGATATCACCAGCAACAGCGCTGTAGATGATGGTGCCGCAGACCAGGGAATGGACTGCTCCAGACTGACATTCAGGCATGCCCCGGTCATCGCAGTGCTGCTTGCACCTGGCTCAGGATCTCGCGGCACTGGTCTCGTCAGCCAATGCAGCCTCCACCCGCCCACCGGTAACGGTGCTCAGGAGGCCAGATCATGAGATGCCCTTGCTCCTGGTCGTAAGGAGCCGCCAGTCCCGCGTCAGTGGACACCCTCACAGGTCGCAGGGGCCTTGATCCCTGATAACACTCAGCATTCTTGGCGGGATGACGTGAGGGAGAGATCGGTAGTTTAAGGAGGACGGCTATGCAACTGCGCGAAGTACAAGGGCCACCACGCCCCTTGTTGGAACAGCAGATTACGCCCCTACCCTACCCGGTCGCGGCGCTGGGCGATCTATTGGGGCCTGCCGTGGAACGCATGGCCGATGTGATCGGCGTGCCCTGCGCCATGGCCGCGCAATCTGTTCTAGCCACGGCAGCTTTGGCGAGCCAAGCGCACGCCAACGTTCACCTCGACGGCCGAATCTATCCGTTGTCGCTGTACTTGCTGACAGTGGCTTGCTCGGGAGATCGCAAAAGCGCGGTGGACCATATTGCGCTGCAGGCCGTACGGGACTGGGAAAGACAGCAATGGATCGCCTATGGCGAACAGCTCAAGGCGCACCGAGCTGCAATGAGCCTTACCGCGAAGTCACCGACCTCGAAAAAGTCAGCACAGCTAGCGCTGGACGCCCAACCTGAGCCTGTCCAACCAAGACTGCTCACTGCTGAGCCGACCATTGAGGGCCTGGTCAAAAGCCTGTGCCACGGCTTGCCCAGCATGGGGTTGTTCAGCGATGAGGGCGGGCAGTTTTTGGGCGGCAGCACCATGAGCAAGGACAACATGATCAAGGCGATCACTCACTTGTCGACGCTGTGGGACGGTAGCCCGATTGATCGGTCGCGTGCGATGACTGGAGAAAGTCTGCGTGCCTATGATCGCCGCCTCAGCATGCACTTGATGCTTCAACCCCGCCTTGCAGGCCGCTTGCTGCAGGACGCTGATATCAAAGACCAGGGCATCCTGGGACGCTGTCTGATCAGTTGGCCAGAGCGTATGGTTGGACAACGGCTGTACAAAGCCATCGACCTGACCCGAGATCCAAAGGTGCACCTGTACCAGCAACGCATTGCCGCGCTGATGCAGAAGCCTTGGTCACGCCATAAAGATGGTGGCCTCAACCCTGCGGCGCTGGAGTTGAGCCCCCGCGCCCGTGAGGCCTGGATTGCCATTCACGACACCATTGAATGCGAGTCCGGGGAATTCGGCGAACTGGTCAACGTGCAAGCTGCCGCGGGCAAAGCCGCCGCGAACGTACTACGCATGGCTGGTGTGATGGCGGTGATTGAGGAATCGACTGTGTTGGAAGACGTGCACATTCAGCGCGCCTCCACGCTGATGGATTACTACCTGGCCGAGAACCAACGCCTGACTGAACAGGAACCACTGAATAAGCTTCGCGCAGAGGCCGATTGCCTGCTGC
The DNA here is from genome assembly GCF_052044625.1 of Pseudomonas sp. 22515. Lineage (NCBI taxonomy): Bacteria > Pseudomonadati > Pseudomonadota > Gammaproteobacteria > Pseudomonadales > Pseudomonadaceae > Pseudomonas > Pseudomonas sp. 22515. Next base: position 539,516 of record NZ_JBQENN010000001.1, on the reverse strand, counting down.
GCTGGTTGATAAAGAAGAACTGGCCACCGTTTCGCCTCCGCGACCTTACGCGCAACGGCCCCCGCTTTGCCCGTAAAAGCACGCGATACACTTTCGAGTTATTGCTGCAGCTGGTTGCCCATAACTGGCTGGACAATGACGGGGACATATTCGAGGTGCGCCATGTTCCGCCTCAATGACGCCGTGCGCCGCTATCGGGCGCAACATTGCTCGCCGACCGAGATACGGAGTGTCGCCGCCACTGCCACCACTTTGTCGCCACGTGCCAATCCAGATGCGGCGGGGGTTGTCGCCAGTGTCGCCGCTGTCGCCATTCCAACATCAGAGCCCATCGACCTCGCTCGGCTTATCGAGCAGTTGCAAGAAGAAGGAGCTTCGCTGCAACACGGCGAAAACGCCCTTCTCATCCGCCCAGCACACTGGGGACAGTTGGACAGCATCGGTCCCCACTGGAAAGCCCTGCTGCTGCACCTACAAACCAACGGTCAAGGTGAAGACAATGACGCTGGTCGGTCGGCGTGACGGTCGCAACTTTGGCTACGGCCGCGAACTGGCCTATGCCGGTCGGCAGGCATTGGAAGATTTGTTTGCCGGCGGCCACTTCGCAACGGTCAAAGCACACAACGATCGCTGGCAAGCCTTCGTGCGCTGGTGCCGCTCAGAGAACGGCCCCGGCTACAACGATGCGCGCCAGATCAATAGACAGACGCTACAAGACTACACCGAGTATCTGCGCCATCAGATCCAGCAAGGTGCGCTCTGCATCGCCACCGCGCAGAACCGCCTGAGCAGCGTCAACCGCACCCTTGCTGCGCTGCGCGGTGATCAGGATGTGAGGATCGCCAGCCCGAGTCAGGCGTTGGGACAGCAGCGCTCGAGCGTACGCACTCGCGCGCCGGATGGCCAAGATCACCAACAGGTGCTGCGACTGGCTGAGGTGCTTGGCGAACAGCAACACGATCGGGTTGCCGCCATAGTCCTTTTAGCTCGAGCAACCGGCATGCGCCTGCGCGAAGCGATCCTGGCTGACCTGCCACGCTTGCACCGCGAAGCCGAACGCTTAGGCCGCATCAACATCCAGGAAGGCACCAAAGGCGGCCGTTCAGGCTCATCAGCGCCGCGATGGGTCGTGGCCAATGAAGCGGTGAAAGCGGCCCTGCAGATGGTTCGTCAGGCATCGCCGACCGGCAGCCGCAACTTGCTTGCCCGAGACGAAAGCTACGCCATGTTCCTGCACCAAACCGTGCTCCCCGCCCGCGAAACGCTGCATGCACATGCGCTGAAGGGTTTTCATGAACTGCGCGCAGCCTACGCCTGCGAACGATACGAGCAGCTCACGGGCCACGCCGCACCGGTCAATGGCGGCCACTGCTATCGCATTGACCGTGACCTTGATCAACAGGCGCGCCAACAAATCAGCCTAGAGCTCGGGCATAACCGGATCGATGTGGTGTCGGACTACATTGGCGGGAGAATATGAGCAAACCCTTCGATATGACGCTGTTCCTGAGCGGCGTACTGACGGGTTCGAAGGCCACGCAGCAACGTCACCTACGCCAAGCACGAGTCATGCAAGCGGTCATTCAACAGCGATGGCAACGCGATAATCCCTGGACCTGGCAGCTCAAGCATGTGCGCTGGTTTCTCACTCAGCACCTGAAAGACCATTCCGACGCCACCCGGTATTACTATCGACTCACCGCGCTATTGATCTGGAAGCGATTAGGGAGCGGCCAAGGATTGCTGATCTGACGCTCGAATCGAGAGTAGGCAGTCCACAGGGCTCTCTGTTCCCCTTCAACTATCTTAGCGTGGACATTCTATCGCTGAGTGAACCTGTTCAAAATCCACTCTTTCAACCTTACTGGCATAAAGGCAAAATGCCGTCAGCATGGGCGACGAAATGCTAAAGAATTGGTGCCGATCGCCATCCAATTTTTTGTGACCAGCAGCTTATCGCTCCTCCAAGACACTACGTAAAGCCCGACGAATATCACAGAAATAGCGAAGATTGCTGCCGTAGCAATCCATAGCCAGGCACTGACGCCATTGGTTTCTGCTGAGAACAGCAACGAAAAATCCGGTCAGAGAAGCTTTAGAAGATCCAACATTTCAAGTCATCCAAGACGTAATTGCAAAAACTCAACGTTGAGGGGATTACGGCCTAGGCCAGAGGCTCAGGGCATAGGAAAACAGCTTGTCGGCGCGCGACACGATTTGCTCTTCTTCCCAGCCATCGTTCTCACCAAACGCCTGGAAGTGCATATTGAGCATCAGCAGACTGGTGGTCACGATCTCCTGCCGCTTCACGGCAAAGGGTTCGTTGCTCAGGGCGGAGTTGAAGGCCTGGGTCACCAGTGTGAGGTTGCCAATACTGTGCAGTAGGCGGCGGCGCCTTTCCTGGTTCTCTGGTGTGTCCTCGGCGAGCGGCCAGTTCGTTTGCCACTTCTGCGGCAATACATGCTCCACAGTCAGGCCATCAGGTAGCACTAGGGTCTCCTGCTTGCTACCGCGCATGGACAGCTCCAGCGCCTCGAGAACCGCACGGACCTTGCTGGTGTTGCGGCCCTGGTAAAGAGCGCGATGGCACCAGTTACGGGCGAAGGCCTCGTCATCCGGCGAGCACTGGCTGTCGCCCTGCAGGGACAGCAGCTTGTCGCGCAGGGTCGCGGCATCGGTCTTCTGCTCGCGCACCATCTCCGCCAGCAAGCGGTTGAGGAAGGTGCGGTTGTAGCTCTTGGTGGTGTAGCCACAGATAAAGCGGCGCACCAAGTAAGACTCCAGATCACCAATGGCCTGCAGGAACTCCGCGGAGTCCGGCTTATGGTGCTCCAGTAGATACAGCACAAGCGGCGTCACCGTGGATACATCCAGCAGCTTCAGACGCCGGCAGAACAGATCGAGGCGACTCGCCTGCGCCGGCACCGTAAAGGTCTGGAAATACCCCGCCAGGTGCGTGATGCGCGCCAGCTCGCGCTGAGTGTCGCGCGGCTCATCCTGCCACCAGTCCTTGAACTCGTTGAATACGTGGGCCACCTTCAGATCCTCGCACTTGCGCATGCCCACGTAGTGGTAAAACAGCAGGTCCAGTCGCGAGTTTTTCAGGCGGCCCTGCCGCTCCTGCTGCTTCCAGAACTTGGCGCCCTTGCCGGTGCTGGTGTCCACCGTCTCGTCGAAGTGCTGCCAGCCCTGGCGATACAGCTCATCCACGTCTTCGCCGTTACGTGTAGCGTGGAGGAAGATGAAGTTGCGGATCAGGTCGCTCGGCAGCAGCGGTGCGCCCCGGGCATTGAGGGTTTCGAAGATGATCTGCGGGTCGTCCTCGTCCTCCAGCTCCAGCGACATGATCTGGAAGCCCTCGCGCAGGGTGACCAGCAGCGCATGGGCGCGCTCCACCTGCAGCGGCAGGTCGGCGCCCGGCAGTTTCAGCTGGTTGTCCGCGTCGATGGAGCGAATCACCGCATGGGCCACGGTGCGCTCTTCATCCGCCGCGGCGCCCGGCAACGGGTCATCGTAGCGCAGGCCACGCAGGTGGCAGGCCAGCATGGAGTGGAAGAACAGGTAGGCACGCACCATCGCCGGGCGTTCCTGATACTGCCGACCAACCTTGGCCGGGAAGCGCTCGCAAACCTTCTCCGCGCCGCCCAGCTCGGCCAGCGCTTGCATCACATCGCGGCCGACATTGGTCGGCAGCACCTTGAGCGAATCGCTGCTCTGACGGTACTTACCGATATTCTGCGTCAGCGGCTTGAGGTCGTAGCTCAGCGCCTCGTCATCCAGCGGCGCCACCAGGTCGCGAAACACCAGCAGCAGGATCTGCAGGGTGGTGATGCGCTGCTGGCCGTCGATCACATCGCGGTTGCCCACGGCATCACTGCTGCCGCCCTTGAGGCTGCCGATCACCACGGTGCCGAGAAAGTGCCGGCGTAGCGGCCTGAGCCGGCCAGCCCCGACCATGGCTGCATCGGTCTGATGCTGGACGATTGCCTCCAGGCGGTCAACGAGGTCTTCCCAGAGCGGCTGCACCTGCTCGTTCAGCGTCCACACGTAACCGCGCTGGAACAAGGGGATCAGGTACTGCGCGCGCTCGGTAAACAGGTCGGTGACGGCTTTCTTGTCGGGACGCACAGGATGTCCTTATCGGTGTTCTTGTTAAATCAGGCCACGGCCTGCTCGACCAGCGCACTGGCCAGATGTTCGTGCACCTGCAGGGCCTGGTTAAGGCGGGTTTTGAGTTGCTCGCAGAGGGCCATCAGTTGATCGACTTTGGCGACGATGCGGTGTTGTTCAGGGAGAGGCGGGACGGAAACCAGCATGTTTTTCATGATCGTCCCATTAACGTTTGCCTGCCCACATTGTTGCTTCAAATGCGGGTTTATTTGGGTTTCACGAAAGCCTGGCGCATTCATCGAAATATTCAGGTAGAGCGGAGAAAACAGCTCCTTCAGGCATCTGATACGAATCAAGTAAGAAGCAAAGGAGTATTCCCCCGCTTGCCCCAAGAAAACTCCAGTTTTACCGACCAGTTCAGCGCTGTTTGTTCGATTGTAAAGCAAATCTTCCGTTTCCAAATAGAGCCCTGGTAGACCCTCTGTATTCTTGCTTACGGCCATCTGCCCGCCAAGTAACACTCTTCCTTCTTGTATGTCACCCATTTTCAAAACGGGAACTCCATCCTGTAGGTCAAAGGTTTTCTCAGACAGGCCGTACTCCGTATTAAGCGCAATTTCTCCAATTCGAGACCAGGCCCAATTATCTGGTACATCAAACGGGATATCGGAAATAGCAACATCGCCCAGAGGCTTCTGCTTCTTGAGCTTCCCTTCTGCCACCAACCGCGCCTTTTCCTCCGAAACCCGCTTCAACAACTCACTCGCAGGCTCATCTCTAGAATCTTGGGGCACCAGCTTGCCCATCACCGCCAGTTGCAGCAGGGTTTGCTTGAGGGCGTCGATGCTGGATTCGGTGGTGAATAGGGTGTGGAAGTGCTCAGCCAAGCGCTGCCAGCTTTGCGCAAAGTCTGCGGCATCGCTGGCCTGCGTCAGGCTGCCCAACAGCGCTTGCACCAGTTGGGCGTGGGCGCTGTCGGCATCGGCCTGCCGGGCCTCCAGCCGGTCACACAGAGCCATCAGTTCGGCTATTTTGACGACTATTTTGTTTTGCTCTGTTAACGGAGGAAGCCCTATGGGCTGAGCTAGAAATGGCCCCCGATTGATATGCGCCATAACTAGCCCGTGAGCATGTTCACTATCAGCGAGAACCTTTATTGCCCACTTTAAAAGCCAATATAAATATTGAACACTCACAATTTTGCTTGGAGTGACACGAAATATATGCTGATTAAGAACGCCTTGCTCGCCTCGCCAAATAAAGGTATCCAGAGTAGCCGACCAAGAAACCAAAATATCACCTGGGTTAACCACCACTGAGGCATCAACCTCACGCTCGGTACGATTAAACTCAGCGTTCCGACCAGAAAGGTTCTGAATCCGGATTATTGGTCTACCCGTGCTAGACCAATCACTAGGTTTGAATGCCAGTCCATTGATGTAGTTTCCCGTGTCAACAATACGACACCAGGCCCAACCGTCTGGCAATTCAAATGGCTGCTCACTATCTGCCACTTCCATTGCAGGCTTTTCTTTCTTGATCTTACCTTCGAGCATTGCCTTAGCACGCTCGGTTCGAGAAGCATCCAAGCCCGTTCTGGCTGATAAATCCTCGGGATCTTGCGGCACCAACTTGCCGCGCACCGCCAGTTCCAGAATCAATTCACGCAGCTTTTTGATGCCATTGGGCGCGCCCGCCAGCAGTGGCAGGTTATCGGTGAGCAGCGACGTCATACCTGGCGCTCCAAAGCTTCGGCCAGCACGGCCTTGAGCTGGTCGCGCAGCTCGCCAATCTCGCCTTGCAGCGCGGCGTAGTCACGCAGCAGTTCGTCCGGGTCGTGACTGATCTGTTCGCCGACGTGAGGGTTCTTGCAGTCGAGGTTCCAGTTGCGGTTTTGCAGCTCGTCGAAGCTGACCTTCCAGGCGAACTCGTTCTCCCGCCGCGCGGCAAAGCCATCGACCTCGCTGCCCCACCAGGCTTCCTCGACGGCGAACTCCTCGACGCGCATGGGCTTAGTCTTGGAGTAGCTTTTGTAACCGGCCGGGTACTGGTGCTCGTAGAACCACACGTCCTTGGTCGGCGTGCCTTTGGTGAAGAACAGCAGGTTGGTCTTGATGCCGGTGTAGGGGTTGAACACGCCGTTGGGCAGGCGAACGATGGTGTGCAGGTTGCACTCGGCCAGCAGCTTTTCCTTGATGCGGCTCTTGATGCCTTCACCAAAGAGGAAGCCGTCGGGCAGCACTACGGCGGCGCGGCCGCCGTCCTTGAGCAGGTGCATGATCAGCACCAGGAACAGGTCGGCGGTTTCACGGGTGCGGAAGGCCGTGGGGAAGTTGGTTTCGATGCCGTCTTCTTCCATGCCACCGAACGGCGGGTTGGCGACAATGCAATCGACCCGCTCAGCCGGCCCCCAGCTGATAAGCGGGCGCCCCAGGGTGTTGTCGTGCTTGATCTGGTTGGGCACTTCGATGCCGTGCAGGATCATGTTAGTGGTGGCCAGCAGGTGCGGCAGCGGCTTTTTCTCCACGCCGAAGATGCTCGCCTGCAGGGCGCGCTCGTCCTCGGCGGTTTGCACATAGCGCTTGCGCTTGTGCTCGATGCTGCAGGTGAGGAAGCCGCCAGTGCCGCAGGCCGGGTCCATGACCTTTTCGTCCAGCTTGGGGTCGACCATGCGCACCATGAATTCGGTGACCGGGCGCGGGGTGTAGAACTCACCGGCATTGCCGGCGTTCTGCAGGTCGCGCAGCAGTTGCTCGTACATGTCGCCAAAGGCGTGGCGCTCCTGCGCCTTGTTAAAGTCCACCCCTTCCTGAATCTTGTTGATCACCTGGCGGATCAACTGGCCGGACTTCATGTAGTTGTAGGCATCCTCGAACACGCCACGCACCACATAGGTGGCCGGCGTGGTGCTGTATTCGTGGAGGTTCTGCAACTGCGGGAACAGGTTGTTGTCGATGAAGTCCTTCAGGGCATCACCGGTGATGCCCTCCGGGTTGGCCGCCCAGGTACGCCAGCGGCAACTCTCCGGAATCGGCGAACGATAGTCGTCATCGAGGAGCTCCCACTCCTGCTCGCGGTCGTCGAATATTTTCAGGAACAGCATCCACACAAGCTGGCCAATACGCTGCGCATCACCGTCGACGCCGACGTCCTTGCGCATGATGTCTTGGATGGATTTGATGGTGCTGCTGATGGACATGCTTACTTCCTGAAAAGGTGTTCACGGTGCCAGGCCAGATAGTCGCGATGCTGCGGCTTGATCTGGCGCAAGCGCAGACAAGGGGTGATGTTGAGCGCACGGGCGCTGTCGGGGTCGAGATCCTCGCCAAGAAGAATCTGCCCCTGATCGTCAAAGCTGATCAGGCCACGGTCGAAGGCCAGATCAAGATTGGGGGTGAGCAACAGCCCGTTGAACGGATCAAGCCGCTCGGCAGGGCTGGCAGCACGCCAGGGTTTGATATGCGAGGCCCGCAACAACTCCGGTACGCAGCAGTCGGTAATCGCACAGCCGCCCCAGTAGGCCAGCAGGTCGTCGCGGTAGCTGCTCTGGCCGATGCGCGCTTTGATCAGGGCATCGCGTTCGGTGTCGGTGAGGTTTGGATCGTTTAGAAATTCCTCTGTTGAGACCGAAGATTTAGGAGTCGCGGACTGGAGGGCAGAAACAGAGGATTTATAACCGAGTAGATCAAGGAGTTGATGAAGGTCGGCCTCTGTAGCGATATCCAATGCAATTGCTAATTTACTGTCAGAGCCAGCTACGGTGGGATAACCCGTCATGTTGGTGTTTCGATACCCGGTATTTGGCAACGAAGGGGAAAGTACCTTGATGGAGTTCCATTTACCTGCGGTGGCATGTTCTGGATGAATGAGGAAGGGCTGCTTGGCAACAGGAGCACCCGTTTTGCTCATTTTGACGAATACACGACCGTTAAAACCAGGTTGCTCATACCCGTTAGCATGTTGATTTTTTACGGTCAGAACAAAGCCCTTACGGATGAGTGCAGCTGCGATTTCAAATGAATTAAGTTTGGGCATCGGTTATCCGTAGAGCTGTCGCTCAAGCTCCTGAATGGCCTGCTGATAGCCCGGTTTGCCGCCAAAGGCCTTGACCAGCTCAATCGGCGCACCGATCTGGCTGAATGGCGCCAGCTGAAGAATCTTGATGTCTTCGATGTGCTCGACGCCGGTGTCGGCGTATTTGTCGAGCAGGGCTTCCAGTACCTGGCGGGCGGCGCCGGAGTATTTGGCGAAGTAGTTGCGTTTTTTCACCTGCTCGGCGCGCTCCTTGCGGGTGAGCGGCGGCTGGTCGAAGGCGATATGGCAGATCAGGTCGAACGGATCGAGCGGCTGGCCGCGCTTGGCTGAGACTTCGTCGTCCAAGGCTTCCCACATCACGCCTTGAGCGGCCAATTCATCGATGATGACTTTCTTCTGTTCGGCATCGCTCCAGCGGCGCAGGAAGTCATCCAGCGAGGCAAACTGTTTCTTAACGCAGGTGCGGGTGTAGTCGCGTAGCGATTCGGTGATCAGCTTGCCGTCCGGGCCGTAGTACTGCACGCGCTCGGCAATGACGTGCACGGCGACGTTGTTGATCACGTATTTGACGCGCTTCTTGCGGCCATCGTCGTCAGCGCCGCCGGTGGTTTCGTCACCTTCGGTTGGCCCAGCGCCACCGTCGATCACGTCACCCTCTTCGCCCTCGGTTTCTTCCGGCGGCACCGGTGAGGAGTCGCCCTCGGGGTTGTAGATTACCACCGGCTCCCCGTCGAAGGCCGGGTCGGCAAACAGTTCGGTGGCTTTCTTGAAGTCCATGATGGTGAACCAGTACTTGCCGTAATCCTCGTTGATACGGGTGCCACGACCGATGATCTGCTTGAATTCGGTCATGGATTTGATGTGCTGGTCGAGCACCACCAGCTTGCAGGTCTGGGCATCAACGCCAGTGGTCATGAGTTTGCTGGTGGCGGCGATCACCGGGTAGCGCGACTCGGGGTTGATGAAGTTGTCCAGCTCGGCCTTGCCTTCCTTGTCGTCGCCGGTAATGCGCATCACGTATTTGCGGTTTTCCTCAACGCGCTTGGGGTTGAGGTTGACCAGGGCCTGGCGCATGCGCTCGGCGTGGTCAATGTCGTCGCAGAAGATGATGGTTTTCTGAAAGGGGTCGGTGGCGGTCAGGTATTCGGTGACCTTGCGGGCGACCAACTGGGTACGCGCCTCGATCACCAGGTCGCGGTCCATGTCGTTGAGGTCATAGACGCGGTCTTCGATCACCTCACCGTTCTTGTCGCGCGTGCCCTTGGGCGGGCGCCAGCCTTGCAGGTCTTTGTCGAAGTCGATGCGCACCACTTTGTACGGGGCGAGGAAGCCATCTTCGATGCCTTGCTTGAGGGTGTAGCTGTACACCGGCTCACCGAAGTAGGTGATGCTGGAAACCTCTTTGGTCTCCTTCGGCGTAGCGGTCAGGCCGATGTGGGTGGCACCGGAGAAGTAGTCGAGAATCTCGCGCCAGGCCGAGTCTTCGGAGGCGCTGCCTCGGTGGCATTCGTCGATCACCACGAGGTCGAAGAAGTCGCGGGAAAACTGCTTGTAGACATTCTTCTCTTCTTCATTGCCGGTCACGGCCTGATACAGCGACAGGTAGATTTCGTAGGACTTTTCGATCTGCCGTTTGGCAATCTTGGTCATCGCCTGGCCGAAGGGCTTGAAGTCGTTGTTCTTGGTCTGGTCGACGAGGATGTTGCGGTCGGCGAGGAAGAGGATGCGTTTCTTCTGCCCGGACTTCCACAAGCGCCAGATGATCTGGAAGGCAGTGTACGTCTTGCCGGTGCCGGTGGCCATGACCAGCAGGATGCGATCCTGCCCGCGCGCCACGGCCTCAACGGTACGGTTGATGGCGTTCATCTGGTAGTAGCGCGGCATGCGCCCCGAGCCGTCGTCGTAATACGGGGCTTCGGCTTTCTGCTGGCTTTCGCCGCTGAGGTCCTTCCACTGGCAGTAGCGCTGCCACAGCTCCTCGGGACTGGGGAACTGCTCCAGGCTCAGCTCGGTTTCCTTCTGCGCGCCGGTGCCACTGCGATCATGGAAGAGAAAACCGTCACCGTTGCTGGAGAACACGAACGGCACATCCAGCGCCTCGGCATAACCGAGCGCCTGCTGCATGCCGGCGCCGAGAGCGTGCTTGTTGTCCTTGGCCTCAATAACCGCCAGCGGCAGGTTGGCCTGGTGATACAGGATGTAGTCGGCGCGGCGCGATTCGCCTCGGCTGTGCAGCTTGCCACGGACGATGATGCGCCCCTTGGTAAAGCTGACTTCCTCACGAACCTGCTTGTGCAAATCCCAGCCCGCCGCGGTGATGGCCGGTGTGATGTATTTGCTGCAGATGTCGCGCTCAGTCAGTGAATTCTTGTCCATGTATCCGTCCCGTTGAACTACCTTGACCTCGCATATCTGGTTAGCGAGGAGATTATTGGGACGGCGTAAAAGTGTACGCTAGAACCCTTGATTACGTCCCTGATGGCTCTTTGACCTAACTGTGTGCGAACGACGTCACAATATCTATCCCGCCAGCATGGGTAAAGCTCGCGTCCCATCAAAACGCGTTGTTTTTTGCGCAGAGGTAGCACCAGTATTCCACTCAAGCTACTCGAGCGGCGTTGTGACGTCAGAGCATGGCGAAATGAACATCCCCCGTGCGACTGGATCACGCCGCTGGATCATCACTATCCCCCGTCTGTCCTGAAGCTGCCGGGAGCTGCCCCCGGTGAGAAAGCAAAGGCAGATGCGCTCACAGAACAGCGGATGCGAGTAATCCAATGGGCCATCGATGCCGCCGTCACGAAGAATGCGATGCTGAGTCCGAGGCGGATAGCTCTTCGCTCAACCTACTCGGCATCATGGACATCACAGCTGCTTCGACGTATGCGACCTGCGATGCAAACTTCAGCGCACCGTAGGCCATTGAGCTGCCGGCGCCAAGACTGGACAAGCTCACAGGTAAACAATCCAGGCAGGCCTCGCTGGCGATACTTCGTTAGAAACCCCTCAGGAGGCTGAAAGCTCTGCAATTGCCAATGCAGTAATGAACAACCTGCACGCATAATTGACACATAGCTAAGTAACCCCGCATAGGGAGGCAGGCATTAACAGTGTGTCGAGGCTGGCCGTCACCTTTCTAATTCGATTGTGATTTTGATTAATTAAAGGCTCAGCCTTCACCGCGCCCCCAGCAATCCCTCAAAATCCGAAGCCTGAAGCTCCGAAGCCCCACTCAACATATCCCGCGCCAACGCCCGTCGCTTACTCAAAAGTTCATCCAGCGTCGCCTCAAACGTCGGCATCGCTGCATCTCGAACCGTCGGATAGTACACATACACATCCTTCTGCTGCCCAATCCGATAGGCTCGATCCGTCGCTTGATCTTCCTTGGCCGGGTTCCAGCAGCGCGTAAAGTGAATGACGTGATTGGCGGCCTGCACGTTCACCCCGAATCCGACGGCGATAGTGGACAGGATGATGACGGCGAAACCTGGCAGCTCCTGGAATTGATCGATCAGCCGCTGCCGGCTATTGGCGCTCTGACTGCTTGTACTGGTATCGCCATTGATGACCGTTGCCCGAAAGCCGAAATGCTGCTGAATCGCATGCTGCAGTTCCCGCTGAATATCGCGCAACTCGGTAAAGACGATGACCTTGTCGCCGTTGCCGGCCCTTTTGATCGACTCGAGAGTCTGAATCAGCCACTGAAGCTTCGGCGAGTTGTCGCGCAACCGGGTGTCTGGCTGAACGCTGTAAGGGTGAGCACAAATCAGCTTGAGCCTGTGCAGCAACCCCAGCATGCCGGAGGTCTTCTGATCGAGCTGCTCTTCGATCTGCTGCTTCTGGCTGTATGCGGATACTTCGGACAGATACAGGTTACGCTGCAGGGCATGCATGCCAAGTGAACGGCATGCTGCGTCCTCGATCTTGGCCGGCAGGTCCTTGGCGATGTCCTGCTTGGTCCGCCGCAAAGTCTGCGGCTCGATAAGCCCACGCAGGCGTTCCAGCGCCTCCGTATCACGCTCCAGTGTGGCTTCGATAGGGCGCTGATAGTCGCGACCGAACTGGTTCAAGCCGCCCAGGAATCCTGGCTGAATAAAGTCGAACAGGCACCATAGATCGATCAAAGTATTTTCGACTGGTGTACCAGTACACGCCACTCGGAACCGTGCGGGAATGGCTTTGATCGCCTGAGTCACCAGTGCCGCCGGGTTCTTCAGCTTCTGAGCTTCGTCACATACGACGATGGACCATTGCTGACGCGCCAGGGAAAACTCCTGATCGCGCAACGTCTCGTAAGTCGTCAGGACGATTCGGGCATCGCCCATCCAACCTGGGCGCAGCAGGTTCCTGATGCCTTTGGCTTTCAAGTCCGCAGGGATTTCATCCTTCTTGAACTTCACTGCACTCAGGGCTGAGCCATACAGTTTCAATACAGGCAGCGCGTCAGCAAAGAAGAAACGGTGAAGCTCTCGCTCCCAGTTATCGAGCAACGAAACCGGAGCGACGATCAGTGTTGGCTGATCGTTTGGGTACTGTTCCAAGTACCAGACCAGGAAGGTGAGCAACTGGATCGTTTTCCCAAGCCCCATGTCATCAGCGAGCAAGCAACCCGATACGTCCGTGGGGGACAAGCGGAACAAATGCTGCAACCACGCCACGCCTTGCAGCTGATGGTCACGCAGAACGACCTCAGGCTTGAGCAAACCAGGCAACTCTGGCGTTGCATCCAAAGCGGCGCGTAACGCTGCTTGACGTACCTGTACGTAAGTCGGCTCGTCAATATTGTGGCCGATTTGCAGTACGGCGCGGCCAACTTTCTCCCGTTGCTCAACCTGGCCGGTCTCGACAGGTGCAATCTTCTTCGACCAGGCATCCAACAGTTGTTCTGCTGCGGCAATCGAGAGTGGTGTTTCGGACTCTGGCAAACAGACCGTGTCATCACCGGCACCGCGTGCTTCATCCAGCCGCTGCCCAAACGCTTCAAATTGAGCACGATCGGAAGGATCCCACCGACCCAGGATTTCTGCGTCGATGCCCAGCGCTGCCACATCTTTCGGCAACCAGTTCTCGGTCGCCTCTTTGACCAGGAAAGGCGAAGTAATTCTTTCCGCCTCACCAATGCCTGTCACACGGTCGCCGTAGAGAGAAAGGTCCAGGACCGATTCAAACTCGATTCCGGCCGCTTCGTTTTGCCAACGCTTGAGCAGGTCATTGATGCCTGCCAACTGGCGCAAATCAAAATCGCTGAGTTCCAGCTCATAGCCCTGCCAGAAGCCTGCAGGCATGCCGGCGGCCAACTTCAGGTGCAATTCATGCACCAGCGGCGCGAACTCATGAGCCGCTTTGAACTCAATTTCGATAGGCGCTTGCGGGGTTGGAGAAATCGGTTCGAGCGTCAGTGTTACCTGCTCGATACGCTGGCCCGCTTCATCCGGTTTGGGTTCCAGATGGAAGCGATGAAAGAAAATACCGGCCTCGGCGAGCTCGTCTTCATAGGATTCGGCATCCAGCACATGTGCGGCACTTTCGCCGAGTGTGCTGTAAGGGTTACGGACAAATGAAAGGGCATCGTCACCAGCAACCCGACGCCCAGGCAACGAACGCACGTAGTCCAGTACCGACTTGACTTCAGGCTCAATCAGAACATGAGTCAGCGAGCCATCGTCACCCGTTACCCGGTATCGATCCTGAACCTGCTTGGCACCGTCAAAGCTCTCAAGCCAGTTGGCCGGCTGGCCATCAAAGCTCGGTTGCAACTCGATAACTGGTGTGTCGCCAAGCGTCGACTTTCGTGGGTTGAGCCGCAGTTTCTCGGGTTTGATAACGACGGTCTTGTCCAAGAAGCCATCCATACCAGCGCCAGCCTTGCGCGCTAGCTTTCTGATGCTGGCCCAGCCGATCTGGTTGGTTACTTCACCGGGCTCATTTTGTTGTGCCAGATAAAGCTGTCGTACCGCACCAGTCAGTTTCCAGGACGCCTCAGGCAGCAGTTCTGTGGCTCCCTGATATTGAACGATGGCCCCCGTTCGCTGCACCTGCACATTGGCATTGGACTGCGGATCACGCCAGCCACTGATGGAGACTTTGAAATCGTCTGAGGCAAGGCTGCCCTGGCTGCTCAATTGAGGGATAAGGACTGTCAGCGGCGGCAACCCCAATAGCGGCAGGCTTGTTACGTGCTCGGGCTCATCCAGCAGCCGGTAGAGCTCATCCCACGTCAGCAGCCAGCGATCGCTCAGCTGGGAGACGAACTCTTCTTCTTCCAGCTGATCAAGATAACTGGCCAGCGACCAGGACTCGGTATTCTCCGCCAAGCTCAGGGGATAACAGATACCCTGCTCCTCAATGGAAAAAGCCGGCTTAGTCTTTTCTGCTGCCGAATTCGGCTGCAGGCCAATGCCTTTGAGGAAACGCTTGAGCATCACTCTCTCCAGAACCGTAGTGGCTTATTGTTCTCGGGCTTAAAGCCCAATCGCCGGAGGGCGATGGTTGCAGCCTGATCGTTTTCTTCGAGTTGAATATGGATTGCACCGCCCTGCGCACGTCGATCATGGAGCGTGTGTTTTACTGACCTCATGGACTCACGAAGCTGATAGTCAAACGAAAGCAGTCTTGACGTGACAGGCTCTACCTCATGGCTTTGAATACGAATGCCCAGTCTCTCTAGGGTGTCATCGAACTTGATCAGCCATCCCTCAACGCGATCTGAGCGGCTCGGCGCCGGGAAGTGACGCATCCACTCCACCACACGATGGCGCTGCTTAATTTCGGTAGCGAGTCCAAGCTGGGACTTCTCTGGATCAAACGGAGCTTTGTCTGCCTGATACACATAGCAGGCGCCCATTCCCGAGAACTCCACGAAAAAGTAGTTCCCGATCTGCATGACGACAGCATTGTTATGACCAGCTGCGCCTATCAGGCGGCCAAGACGCCCTTTGTTCTTCTCACGGAAATGAGCAAAGTCTCGACCTTCGTTACTCCATGCATCCGAGCCCATGATGATTCTGGTGTAGCTCATCTGGTTGGCAAACCGCAGCCAGTAGAAAAGGCGTGACTGGTCGACGTCATCATCGCCCTTCAGCAGGTTGAAGAAGTGTTCCAGATCCTCCTTCGCAAACCACGCCACAACCATCGCACAGACATCTTTATCGACATACTGCAGCCAGCTGTTTTGTCTGGAGCGGATCTGCGGACTACCCCAATTGTCGAGCGCGAGCTGTTTGAGCAGTGACGATGGCTTCTCCCGATAAGCTGCCAAGTGGTAACGCGACAGGCATGCACTCAGAATCTGATTCATGTACCCCTGGTGCTGCCGGCCGATGTCGACCAGGTCGGCCAAACGCTGAGAGAACTCAGCGTCATCCAACAAGAAAATACGAGAAACCAGTACGCTAAAAATCCTGTTCCACAGCCAACTTTTGTCGGGGATCTGTGCAATCGTCTGCAATGCCGAAAGGTCGCTGATCTCGCCCTTGAACATTTGGTCACCCAGCGTGGCACCTGCTTGCTCGGAAAAAAGCTCCTGATGTTGCTGAACGATCTGCACCCATTCCTTCACGCGCTTCTGCTGGTCGCGGACACATTCGAAACCGAGCTGAACATCTTCGCGCAATAGGCACCAATTGGCGTTCTGCTCGGGCGTAGCGGCATCGTAGCCAAAGTAGCTGAAGCACAGCGCCAACCAGTCCCGGCGGCTCAGTTCTCGCTTCTCGATACGCTTATGAACTTCTTTATGCACCCGGGCGTAAAGCTGGTCATCGTCCAATATCGGTCCGACGCGTTCACTCTTGTCCGAAAGGCCGGCAAACACCAGGCGCCATTCTGAAGCGTTAAGTGGCAGCACATTGCGAAATTTGCTTATCGCAGCACGGCGCTTTTCTTCGGGTGGCGGCAAGGCCTTTTCAGCGCGCTCGAACCGCTCGTAAAGGTCGACTCCCGCAGCAGTCAGACGAGGGAAGCGCTCCAACGGCTCTGGGGCATGCACTGTGCGATGAGCTGACAGGCTTTTGCTAATGGCGACGGAAAGCCTCGCGATCGAGCTGGTCATCGATTCATCGCCAACTGACATTTTTCCACGTCAGTGTTAGTGAACACCGGCACATCAGGCTTGAGACTGCTCTCCTTCTCCTTCAAGCCAAAGAATTGCATGCGCAACTCGACTCGCCGGCTTTCTTCCTTGGTGTCCTTTGCATTGTTGAACGACACACCACCCGCCAGAAACATCGATCTGATCTGCTGTTGATGCTCCGGCGACAATCCGACCTGGAGCGGGCTGCGACTATCGAGCAGGCTGCACATCACCCACTCCGAACGCTGCAATGACAGGTGCAAGTTATACAGGTAGGAACCGTCAGTGTCGGTCGACCCTTCGATCACAACCTGCTTGAACCATTTACGCCCCTCTTCACTGTTGGCCGCGTCCAGAATCATCGGCACGACCTCCTGAAGTGCCGATTGGCCATCGTTGCTCAGCGCGTACTGGTTATGCCCAAAGCGGCCAGCATCGCCGAAGCTGATCCGGTTGTCCTTGCAGTCCACGACGATGGTCTTGCTGGCAGTCTTCGCCTTGAGGCTCAGGTGCTCGCAAATCTGACTGATGTCCTTGCTACGCTGCTTCTCCCCCTGCTCCGCCTGGTTGATCCGCTGCGTCACGGAGCTCAAAGCCGCCACCATGACCACGAGAAACAGAATCATCATCGCGGTCATCAAATCAGCAAAGGAAATCCAGAAAGGCTTCTCTCCCTCGTCCTTGGAACGGGCAGCCGAAGGCATTTGCTTACCAAACATCGACTAGCCTCCGTTACCGCCTGATGCGTTCCATGATGTCGCTGAAGTCTTCGAGGCTTTCTTTGACCCCTTCCACACCGCCAGCGAGGCTCTTGACTGCTTTATCGAGCTCGGTGTCGAGGCTGCCCAAGGTTTGCCTCAACGCCCGGTCCATACCCTCACCGAATTCCTTGAAGCCGTTACCCAGCACACCACTGATGTTTTCGAGGTATTCATACACTTCACGGTTAAGTGCCTGCATCCGCTCGCTTTGAACCTTCAGGTCCTGGAGATACTGACTGCGACCGCTGGCTTCCCCTTGAGCACTGGCAACTACCCCTTCGATGACCGCGAGCGTTTTCGCGAGCGCTTCACGATTGTTCCGGTAGTCCGCGACTACGGTATTCAGCTCACGGGATGCCTGTGCAAGCTCAGCTCCTGCGCCCTGGACTGTACCCATCAGCCCTGCAGTCGACTCACTGGCTCGCGCAACGCTTTGTCCGGCGGTTTCAAACCGCTCAGCCGCCGCCCGCATCTTATCCGCACCCAGCTGCATACTTTGCAGATGCTGCTCAGTCTGGGCACTCAATGCATTGACGGTGTCCTGGGCAGACTTCTGTTGCTCGGAAACCGTCTGCAGCAACGCCTTGACCTGTTCGTCGAGGCCGCCCACCAGTTCGCGGGTACCTTGGTGCAGGTCTGCCTGGGCAGCGCGGGTGGATTGATCCATCTGCTGCTGGCCCTGTTCCAGTTGCTTGAAGACTGCAGAAAGCTGCTCACCCAGCACCTCGACCGAGCCTGCAATCTTGGCCATGGTTTCCTGTTGGCCTTGGCCGATGCTCTGCTTGATCGACTCGACAAAAGCCTGGAGATTCTCAGCCATTGCCTGTTGGCGAGCCTCGCTTTGAGCGAACAGCTTCTCCAGTTGCTCGGCCATTCGCGCGCCAGCCCCCTCTCCTTCGTTGCCGATACGGGCAACCGAAGCCTGAAGATTGGCGAGCATCTCGTTCATCCCGGCTTGCATGGCGCTTTGTCCTGCCTGCATATTGGCCAGTAGCTGGGCAATCATGGTCGAACTGCTTTGATTCGAGGACTCGCTAGCCGAACGCATATCCTGGATCAGCGTCGAGAAGCCCTGCTGCATCGACTGCATGGCGGCAACCGACTGGCCCATCAACTCGTGCAGGCCATTGAACTGCTGGCCGAACGTACCTTCCAGCTTGTTCATGAAGGCAACCAGAACATCCTGAAGCAGATTCTGTACCTGCCCGGACTGATCGCCACTGGCGGCCTGCACGGCACCCGCGATGGCTTCAAGCGGCGATTTGAGGCTGTTCTCGATTGCACCGCTCACCTGGTCGGCCAACAGCTGCCCAGAGTCGCGGTACGTCGTCGACAAGGTATCTGCCAATTTGAGGCTTTCACGGACCTGGGTATCAACCAGGTTCTGTAACATTTCCCGCAGATCAGTCACCAGGCTGTCCTTCAGCTGGCGGGTTTGCACCGAGCTTTCAGCACTAGAGCGCACCAGCTCAGCCAGGTATTCCTCACCGACACCGCTGTCAAAAAGCCCGTCGATCGTTTCGTTGAGTGCCTCAAGCAGCTTGTAACAGTGCCCCAAACGCAACTTTTCAGTGAGCGTGACAGCGATGGAGGCCATGATTGAAATGAAAGAGCCGAAGAATGCGAACAACACGTCTTTCAATAGTTTATCGACGCTGGCGTTAACCTGTTCGGGTGTGCTCGGGTCAAAGTGCTGGAGGCCTAGCATCAAGCCGAAGAAGGTTCCGACAATACCGATCCCGGTCAGAATGCCAGGCAGATGTTTATAGAATTCGGTTCCCAGCGGGGTATCAACCACACTTTGCGGTGAAAAGAAGTGTGCAGCTGCTGCGGTGGCTCGCGATCGGCCAATTACCTGTTCGCCTTCCTTGAGCTCGTATTGGTCGTGCAGCGTTTCGGCATATTCGCGCCACGAATGCTCCAGATTGGAGCCTTTGAACAGTCGCTCCAGCTCTGATCGCCGATCTGACGGGAGAACTGTTTTTGCGTTCTCCAAGCTTTTGATCAAACGCTTCAGCTGGGCGCTAAGACCGAAAGATTTGTAGAAATAGTGGAAAAAATAAAAGGTGCACAAAATGGCGACAAACCCAGCAACCATTAAGGGTGCGATCAACTGCTCGGAGCTTGCACCATCCCATAGGTGCCGCAGCGTCGAAAAATCCATACCATCCGCCTTCAATTAAGCATTTTTTGATGTTCAGTAAGGCCGCATTACCCACACTGATGCGCCAAAGACCAATCCAGTGGGATCAATGACAGCACCCTGCCAAGCGCGCTTTTGCGGGGGTACCACAAACTCGGAGTGAGCGGGCGCATTACGCGCACCCAGGAACCTTCCGTGGACAAATGCTGGAGGATAATGTCCTTATGCCAGCACCTTAGCCTGAGCCGTAACTGTCGTAAAGCTGAAAGCTCAACCCCTAGATTCGGCGTCCTGAAACGCAGCGATTTTCCAAATCTACCCGTTTAGCCTGAAGACCAGCCCTCGAGGCGGATTTGATCGTGGTGAAAAACCTCAGGCAAGTGCAGCGCATGATGATGACCGCCTGTGCCGCCAGTTGGATACGCCGCGTTGGCGCCAAGGCGAGGCCCACTATCTAAGCAGGAGCTCGAACAGATCAGTCGTAGCCGGCTGACGCTTCGACCAGGTTGGCAGCGATTGGGGCGGAGGTCGGCTTAAAGTCATCACTATTGTTTTTGGCAGGCTAGGAATAGGTCACACGCTATACCTGTCTCCAAATGCAACCCGGTATCAAAGTTATTAATCAGAGAATCTGCAACCTGATTCAATTTGCCCCGTTAAGCACCTCCCAAATCCCATCTCCCCACCAATCAACAGCTCATCTCCCTCAACATCAAACGGCAACACCCAAAGCCGCATTTCCGAGCTGAACTCAAACGCTGGCAAAGGCGCCGAAAACTGCGCAGTCCGCGGGTAAATCAAGGCCAACTCGCCGCTCCCGCCCAAATACCGATGACCATAGCTAAACAGCTGATAAAAATCGGCTTGGCTCAACCCATACTTATTCCGCCTATCGCCCTCGTCCAGCCGCTTCCACTTGGTATCTAGCACCCAAGCTCTCTCGCCCTGCTCCAGCAACAGGTCCGGTTCCAAACGGAACATAGCGCTGCCATCATGCACGCACAGGCTATGCCGTGCAGCTTGCGCTGTAAGCCGTGCTGCCGGCGCCAGTCGCCGGCGCAGCCAGCCTTCGACGTAACTTTCAAATAGTTTTTCCATAGGAAAGAGCAGGCTCATCCCTCGCCACTCGCCGCTTACGGCAACAGGCATCTGCTGGTTAAGTATCAGCTCACTCCAGGGCTTGATCGCTTGGTAGTGTGCCATCAGCCGGTCCCCGCTCCAGGCACGGAAATCTTGGCTTACCTGCCGGCTAACCGGCAGCTCGGCGAGCATGGCGCGCAGTTCGTTAGCCAGGCGCCAATTGGCGGGCTGTTGGGTCTTTTTAGCCACCTGCTCCAGCGCCAGCTTCAGCAAGCGGTTCTCGGCCCGATCCGGCAAAAAAATGTCATGCCGAATTTGGAAGTGATGCTGTCTTCCCGGCGGCTGGCGCATTTGTGCCACAACGTTCAGCTGACCACGTAAAAAACGTTGCTCTTCTTCGATACGCTGGTAGTCGAAGCGCACACCCCGCTTTACCAATAAATCCAGCTCAGCAAGAAACTGCCCAATCACCCACTCACTCAGCGGCGCATCGAACAAATCCAAGCTGGCCACTGACGTCTCACGCGGCTTCAGATGTAAGGCATACTGTATTAGCTTGCGCAGTAACCGCCGGCTCTTTACCAGGCAATCCTCTTGCTCGTGGTGCTTGGGCAGTATCTCTAGTCGCGTGCCACAGGGTGTTTCCAGCATGCCCACGTAGGAATCCCACTTCAGCATACGGCGCCCTTCAATATGCAGCAGCGAAGCGCCATTCCGGTTGAAGCTGGCGCTCAGCTCGCATAACCATTCGAAAGCACTTTCCGAAATTTGCGCACAATCCAAGCTGCCAGGTGCGACGGCAGCCGTGGTCAGGCGGGCATACTCACGAACGCTGATGATTGCGCTCACGCGCCCGACTCCTCAAATACCTCAGCAGGCATCACGACCTTGGTATTTGCCGCGATGACGCCGAAGTAGGCAGATATACGCTTAAAGGCTTCATGGTTAATGCGCCAGGTCGGGCCTTGCGCCGGCACGCTGATGTCACCAAAAAGCGCTGTCAAATCCTGCTCATCCGGCACTACGAAGCGGTCGACTGATAGCTTACGATGGTCATTGAAAACCCACTGAATGCGCTGCCAGTCCTCGAAGAAATACTCCTGTAGCAGCGGCAGAATCTGGCTGCGGAAGATTGCCTCCAAATGCTCCAGCGACCCATCGTCCTGAAGCGGCATGAAATAGGCGTGCCCCAGGCAGTGATCGCGGTCCAGCAGTACTTCTATGCGCTGATTCATCACGCGCAACAGTTGGCCAATGTTCAGCCCCTGCACTACTACATCGTCTAGTAGCTCAGGACGTGGTGGCATCTCCTGGAAAACAAAGCGACGGCGCAGCGCCATATCCAACCCGGCCAAGGAACGGTCGGTGGTGTTCATGGTGCCGATCAAATGCAGGTTGCTGGGCACGCTGAAGCGCTGCTTGGAGTAGGGCAAAACTACCGACAGCGCCTCTTCTTCGCCAGCACGCTTGGAGGGTTCGATCAGCGTGATCAACTCACCGAAAATGCGCGAAATATTGCCCCGGTTAATTTCATCAATGATCAGCACGCGAGCGTCAGTCACCGCGCTGCTCGCTTGCGGTTTCAAAAGCTGCTCAACCATCGGTGCAAACACATGTTGGTAGCCGTTAACCATGTGCTTTTCCATTTCGGCTTCGGGGACCTTCTCAAACACTCGCCCACGCCGGATATCTTCAACGGTAATTTGGCCAGTTCGCACATAGACCAGCAGCTGCCGCAACAAGCTCAATGGCAGCGGTAGTACGCCGCCCTTGGGCTTGTCCAACTCCACCAATTCCTGCCCAACGCTGCGCACTACATAGCCTTGGCTAAAACGCTGCCCCACGTGTAGCAAAGCACCGGGGCCCACTTCGGGAGTACCGAGTAGCGCTTTAAGCTTGTCTCGGTTCAGGGTTGGTGCTTTCAGCTCGTAAAGGGTCATCTGGCTGAATTGCCCATTGAGCAACTCAGTGTGAGGCAGTGACGGCTGGTATTGGCGCAACCATTTCACCGGGCGCATTTGCGAATAGCCAGCCTCATACTCGGCGTGCGGCTTGAACAGGTAGTCCCCTGTCACCTCACCAATCGCCCGGAACTTAAAATTGCCATCAGACACGACAATCAGGTCGCCCACTTTCATCCGCGCGACGAAAGCGGTCACGCTGGTGATGCCATAGTCCGTCGCCGGGCTTTCAGGTTTCACACCGACTGCAGCAAAGCGCTCTTGGACTTGCTGGCGGCTCGTGCACCCTGAAAAGTCGATAGCATCACCGTAGCCCAGCAACACGTAATCACCCGCCAGGCACTCCTGATAAATGCTGGCGTCTTCGCCCAGAGTGTTGCCCAACGACATTTTCCAAATGCGTCGTTGGCCAACTTCGGTCGGTGCCTCAGCCTGCTGAGTAACCTTGGCTGCCGCCGCCTCACAGAGTGATTTGAACACCCCGTCCACCACCTCATACCGCAGCTGCTGAGTTGCTTCGTCAGTGGTCGCTCGCAGCCCTTCAACGAAGTCTTCGTAACTGAAACTCTGGTGGAAGGTGACAAAACGGATGCGATCTTGTTCCACCAGCTCGTCGAAGCGCTGCTTAAGTGCCTCGCGATTGTCCAACTGCTCGTCAAGGTATGCAGGGTCGAGCACCTTCAAAGCACTGTCGATGGTGGCGTAGGTTTTACCGGTACCGGGTGGCCCAAACAGGATCTGGTTAAGCGCAGGTACTGGGGCGGCTGTCGTCACAGTGGACTCCTCTTGCTCGGAGTGATGATAATCAAGGGGCACAAAACCCGATCCGCCGAGCGTCAATTCCCTCTCCCCGAGTACTTCGTCAACGGAATCGAGCCACTCCTTGATCTCCGTCGGGGTTGGGCACGCATCTGACTCAATTTCCCAGGCCAGGCCGGCGGCTTCCATCAACTCTCGATGGTCTGCAACCTTTCGCAGCGAACAGCGAATCTTGCCCCAGTCCCAATACAAGCTGAATACGGGCTTGCCTTTCAGGGCGTTCAGTTGTCGAACACCGATACGAATGTCCGAGGGGTTGACGTTTACCGTCCAGTGATCAGCCTGCGGGTAGCTTTGGCGCATAATGCCCAACAACGTCCGCACCCATGCCTGCTCATGCGCAGTGCCTTTGTTCAGCAGCTGTCGTACCCGAGGATCGGCATAGCCTTCAAGATCCATCGGCGCTAGACCAGGACTCAGTTGAAGCTGAGTACGCCGAAACTCCAGCCACTGCTTGAGGCCGTTATAAACATTACCGCTATTGCTGCCACCGATTGCTGCGCGCGCCCCTCCTGGGCTGTAGATCTGATAAACCTGTTCGAGGTCATCGATGCTGTCAATTTCAAACACGTCTCGACCATAATCGTTCGAAACAGTGTTAACACCACTGGCATAATTATTGGCCGTGGTTGGGGCTTTGCCCGTCTCAATCATCCAGTCTTTAAAGAGTTGGCTGACGCTAGGTTTCAAAATTTCGCACTCCGAAAACAGGTTGCGACTTTAGTCGAACACGACTAGCCACACTCTAGGACCAGAATCAAGGATATTGATAATCAAAAATAAGCAGCCAACGGCGCAACTGGTGAGATGTCGGTGAACTGGGGGCAAGCAATTCACCGCCGCCTCAGTCGTCCTTCATTTCACTGAACTAAGCTCACCCCCTCGGCTCATTCGGTGTAATCCTACGAACCTCAATTCGCCACGGCTGTGCATCCTGGGGTGCAATCGCTGCTATGCAGCCGCCTTGCTGGTAATGCCGAATGGCCATACCCTAAGCAAAATGACAGGCCGCGTCCATGTTGTCTGTTCATACAGGTAAACAATTGGAGCAGGTTCAAGTGCCCTGGCCAGGCAGTTTCCAGCACCAGCGGCGATTCGCCCATTCAACTGTAAAGATTTCAGACACACATCTCCTCTTTACGGACCACGCGCGCCTCAAGACCCGTCACTGCCAGGAACGTGAGGACCATCTGCCCAACCTCACCTTGTTATCCGGCTGTTGTTTAGCTAGATGACTGGGTCAGAGGTCGGCTGATAGACGGTTATCGGCAGGCGAGGAGTAATGGCCGCAGTATTCCAACTGGTATTCCACCTTAAAACACAAACAGATATTCATTCAATTAATCAACATGTTACTGATCCAGTTCACCTTCCCCCGGCACTAAAAACCCAAAAATACAGCACTAGCCGACACCCAGCCTCTAGCCAGCCCTCCCCCGAAAAGCCCGCTTTTAACCATTTGCCCAAACCCCACCCCTCAGTCCGCAACACCCTCTTCTTTAAGGCTCAGCCGAAACGTATCCCGAGCAGTCTTCCCCACATACTTCGTCAACGCATAATTCGCCGTGCCCCCCACTACAACCCCAATCCCAAATGGAATCACTTTAGCGGCAGCCTTCTGGGTGAACGTAATCCCGATCTTCTTGAACAAATCCTTGATCACTTGCAAAACCGGACCCGTGAGGTACTTCTTGACCATCCGCACCCCGGCTTTGCTGGCGATTCGGGTCGTTCCCGTAGTCCCCATCTGCTCCAGCGAACCGTAGAGGGCGATGATGTACGACATGTGCTTGGCGTCCTCATTGGACATCTTCCCGTTGATCGCCACCGCCAGGCACATCGTCATATCAATCTGAAGCTTCATGCACACCGAAATGTCCGCCAGCCCGCCGCCCACAGCACTCACCGCGGTTCCGATACCCGGGATAACACCCGGCAGTGCAGTGGCAGCACCAGAGGTGGCGGCCAATTTTGAGTAGCGGCTGATAATCTTGTCGACCACCGCGTCCTCGATTTTCTGCTCCGAGGCAGACGGCGAGGCCTTGCGCGCCTGCGCCTGGTACTGGGCGACCAGCTCCCGCGCATCTTGGGGACTAATGGCGATGGCTTCCACCATCTTCATCAACGACGAGCTGCTTTCTACTACTTCAGTGGTCATGCCGGATTCCGTTCATAAAATGGTTTGCCAACTGCCCGCAAAAGCGAAGCATGGGTATCAAGGCGGTCAACATGGCGCCTGGCGCAGGGTCTCACACGATCCGATACTGGCTTCGCCTCTAAAGGTCCGTGCCCCGCGCAGGGCTGCAGTAGCCCTTAGAGCTCAAGAAGCCGCAGGCTGACGAGGCATAATGCCATCATTTGATTGTAAGTCTCCACCGGGCCAGGTGAAATCGGCTTTGAACCGTTCCGTAGGCATTCAGCACTGCACCTGCCCAAGCCGCGGCTTATTCAAAAGCCTCACTTAACGGCCTTGTGTCACAGCCATGTCCTGCAAAATGACCACCTTGCGCTGCAACTGCGCAACATGCTCTCGCTCCGCCCGCAACGCTGACCGTAGCTCGCGGTTCTCCATCTCCCAAATTTGCAACCAACGCAAATCCCGCTGGCAGTGCTCCACCTTCTTGCCAAGCTCCCCCAGCTTCAACCCTTGCTGGATCAGCACCAGCAGGATGATCCCCATTGCCACCAAGGCCCCCGTCGCAACCACTTCCGGCATCGTCATGTTCATGTCCTTTGATGCCTCCGATGCATTCCGAAGGCGAGCCAAAGGTATGTAATGAAAAACTACACGTCTAGAATGTAGACTTATACAGGTAAAGTAATCGCGCACATGGAGAGGGTATGAAACGCAAGCAATCCATCGAGCAGGTACGCTGGGACCTGGCACTTCGCTATCGCTTGATCGAGACCGTTGCCTGGTGGGAAGGCCGGCTGACCACGGGGCACCTGATGCAGAGCTTTGGCATCAGCCGTCAGCAGGCGTCGAAGGACATCAACACCTACATCACCGAACATGCGCCCGAAAACTTGACGTATGACAAGCAGATCAAGGGCTATGTACCGAGCGAGCAGTTCGAGCCACGGTTCATCGACAACAGCGCAAGCGCCTATCTGCACCTGCTGTACCAGAACAATGAGCGCGCCCCGCACATCGACGGGCTGGCACTGGCCTATGCACACACCCGGGTGCTGGAAGTACCCGATCGCCCAATCCGGCCAGAGGTGCTGCGCCCCTTGCTCAAAGCCTGCCGTGAAGGCCTGCGCCTGGAAACCGAATACGTGTCCTTCAACACCCCCAACGTCGAGGTACGCCTGATCGCCCCGCACACGCTGGTGTACACCGGCATGCGCTGGCACGTGCGGGCTTATTGCGAAAAGAACAGCCAGTACCGCGACTTCGTGCTGAGCCGCTTGCGCGGGCAGCCGGACTTGCTCGACGCATCGCCGAACACGCGTGAGCAGGATGAAGACTGGAATGTGGAAGTGCCCGTCATCTTCGAACCTGATGGGCGGTTGAACGCGGCGCAGAAGGCAATCATCGAAACCGACTTCGGCATGACGGATGGGCAATTGGTGGTACCCAGCCGCAGGGCGTTGGTGAAGTATGTGTTGCAGCGGTATCAGATCGACCACCGCAACATGGCGATACTGCCCGAGGCCCAGCAACTGGTGGTGAGCAACCTCCAGGAACTGCAGCCGTGGTTGATGAAGTACTGACACTTAGCTCTTCGCAGTGTCAACCGAGATAAGCAGCGGGGCTGCGCCAACCTGCTCGGCAAGCTGGCTCCGATCATTATTCTGCTGATGCTGGATGATCCGGAACCAGGCATTACACGCTAGCCCCTGAAAGCCTTGCCCGGGACGAACCTTGGGAGCTGGCCTTCCCGCAAAGAACGCGACGCGTTGGTTGCCACCGGCTATGCCGGTGTTCGCGGGCACGCCCGCTCCCACAGTGATCGCGCAAACTTTCAGACTTTGAGCAAGGCAATTGCCCCCTCAGATTTGGCACACCTGTGGGGGCAAACTTACTCGCGAACACCGCCGAAACCTGTGCCCCCTACCCGCCTTACCAGCTATAACTCACCTTCGCCGTCACCTCACGCCCCGGGTTGTAGTAATTCGCCGTCCCCGACCCCACCACATGCTGCTCATCGAACAGGTTGCTCACATTCAGCGCCAGGTCGGTCCCTTTGGCGATCTTGTAGTTCAGCGCCGCATCAAACAACGTGGTCCCATCGCTCTTCTTGGTATTGGCAGCATCCATGTAGTACGCCCCCACATACCGCGCGCCCAGGCCGACGCTCACGTCAGTGCCAGGTATGTCGTAGTAGCTCCACAGCGATGCGGTGTGTTTGGGCGCCGTGGTGAACTCGTTGCCCTTCAAGGAAGAGCCGTCATACAGCGACCCGCGCAGCACCTCGGACTCCATGTAGGAGTAAGCACCAATCACGCTGATGTCTTGCGTGACTTGTGCCTTGGCTTCCAGGTCAAGGCCACGCACGCGTGACTCGCCCACCGTCTGCTGCTCGATGATGCCGCTTGGCAACACCACGGCAATGGTGACGTTCTCTTGGGTCAGGTCGTAAACAGCGGCAGAAAAGAGTGCGTCCATGCCCATGGGCGAATACTTGATGCCCACTTCGTATTGCTTGCCGGTCTGCGGGGTAACGCCTACTTGCGGGGGCGAGACGGACTCCACCATGCTCACGTAGGTCGACACTTCATCGTTGACGATATAGGTCAGTGCCGCGCGGTAGGAGGTTTCGGAGAAGTTGTCCTTTTCCGTCTGCTCGCGACCGATGTATTCCTTGCTCGACAGGTCCATCGAGTCGTTACGCACACCTGCGGTCGCGATGACGCGGTCAAAGAACGACAGGTTCTGCTGCAGGAAAACCGCCTTGGTGGTGGCGTCATTCTTTTTGCGGGTATAGGGCGTGATGCCGCCAGGCACGCCGGTGAATACCGGGTTGGCGATGTCGATGGAGGGCGCCAGGCCGTAGACCGAGCTCTGTTTGGTCGTCGAGTCGAGGTACTCGACGCCCACCAGCGTGCTGCTGTCGATGTGCTCGAACTGCGCATCGTACTGCAGCATCAAGTTGCCATTGAGCTGGTCGGCATCGCTGTCGGTGCCGAAGACGTAGCGTGGAATGGTGGTGCCAACACGCGAGGCGTTGTCGCTCAGGTAGACATAGCCGAAGTCATCGCTCAGCTCGCTGTAGCGCAGGTTGCTGCGCAGGGTGAAGCCGTTGTCGAAGTCGTGGGTAATGTTGCCGCTCAGGCTGGTGCGCTCGACATCGTGGAAGTTGTAGCCGGGCTCGCCGTAGAAGTCGCTGCGGTCGTATTCCTTGTCCAGCGGGTAGCCACCGCTGTTCGGCGAGCTGTTGGTCTTCAGGTAATCCAGCACCACCGTGGCCGAGGTGAAGTCGGTCGGCGCCCAGGTCAGGCCGCCCATCACGAAGCGGTTATCGTCCTGCGAATGGTCGTACTCGCGGTCGCTGTTCTGCATCTTGGCCGTGAAGCGGCCGGCCAGGGTTTGTTCGTCGTTCAGTGCATCGCCTACATCGATCCCGGTTTCGGCATGGTCATAGGAGCCGTAGGTCACGTAGCCTTGGCCAAACTTCTCGAAGCGCGGTTGCTTGGTCACGAAGTTGACCGAGCCACCCGGGTCTGCCGGGCCGAACAGGGTGGAGTTGGCACCCCGCAGAATTTCGATACGCTCGTAGGCGTAAGGGTCTTCGCGCACACCGCGCATCGAGCTGAGGGTCAGGCCGTCTCGGTAGGTGGTGGCCTGGAAGCCGCGGATCAGGAAGTAGTCGTTGCGATCGTCCGAACCGTAGTAGTCGCTGACCACGCCAGGGGTGTACTGCAGCGCCTCTTCGGTGGTGCTGACGCTGCGCTGCTGCATTTCCTTGTTGGTCACCACAGACACGGACGCGGGCGTGTTGAGGATGCTGGTCGCTACCTTGCCGCCAACCCACAGCTCCTTGGCAACCACCGAGTTGGCGTCATCGTCGGCACTGGCCTTGACCTTGGCATTGATGATGACTGGCGCCAGGCGGTAGTCCTCGGTCGCGCCCAGTTCCAGCGGGCCGGTAGGCTTAGGCTGCGGTATTACCAGGTACGCATTGGGGCCCTGCGGCTCAAACTGCAACTCGGTTCCGCGCAGCAGCGACGACAGCGCCGACTGTGTATCCAGCGCGCCCTGCACCCCGTTGGTATTGCGGTTGGCCACGTTCTGCGCATCGAACGAAAGGCTGATACCCGCCTCGCGCGCAAAGCGGTCCAGTGCCGGCGCCAGCGGGCCCGCGGGAATGCTCCATTGCTTGAGCGGGCTGTTGTGATCAGCGCTCAAAGGCTGTGCAAGCGACGGCAGTGCGTAGGTGCTGACTGCCAGGCCCAACAGTGCAGCATGCAGGGCACGACTCAAGGGGTGGCGCTGTGGAACCGGGGTAAAACTCATTCTCTCGCTCCGTGTCGGGGGTCGGCGGGCTGGCCTGTAATCCGGCCTTCTCTATATGCCGAACGAGAATGAGAAAACACCTCATTTATTTTTACACTAGGCATCTTGCGCGAACCACCCGCCTACCCCGATACGAAACCGCGTGGTGGATGGCCTTGCGTTGACCCAATCGTTGCAGGGAATGGACGGCACACGGGCTGCGAAGCGAGCGTACCCTGATCGACCTGCTTGACCTCAGGGCGCATGGCGTTGTTGGCCATTTCGCCAAGTCGTCCCGCAACGCCCAGCGCTACGAGAGGCAGCAATACCCCGCCCAGGTGTGCGCGGCCGGGGTCTGTATGCCTGTCGAGGCCTTGGCTGCTGGCGCCACGAGCCCCCCAACCGCCTCCGACAGCCCCGCCAGCGAAACAGCCAGCACCCTGGCCCCTGAGGCTGATCAATTACATCTGGCGCAATCCCTGTAGCGGCCTTGTGTCGCGCATGTCATTCATGGCGCCGGGGCAGATTCGTCACCATCCTGTTCGGGAGCAACCGACTGCAGCATGTCCATGATGAACCGCTGCGTTTCCGGCAGCTGCTTGCCGAACACCTCATCCAGTTCAGGGGCGACCTGGATTTCGCCTGCACGCAAATCCCTTGCAACCTGGTCCTGGTAACGCTTCACAAAGCGTTGCCGGATGTCCCGCGCTTCGGGGTTATCGCCGTGAACCAGTTCTTCCAGTAGCCCTTGCACCGCCCGCATGAACACCAGGCTGCGCTTGTATTGCAGCTGCCTCAGCCTGGACTGCTCGAGCGCAGCTGCATAATGCATGTCCATCACCTCGAGCCTTGCCTTGAGCAACTCATTACTGCTCTGCAAGGCTGCAAATGCTTCGGACTCGCTAGCCGTCGGTTTAGCCTCAGCGCGCTTGGCCGCGCCGGCGACCTGGGACAATTGCTGGTACATCAGGTCGATGATGGTTTTCTGGCGCTGCACAACAGCCCGAAGCTGCACCGCCTCCTCGAAGTACTGCCTCACGTACCCCCTGAGCGGCTCCAGTTTCTGGTTGGCACATACCACCCCTGCGTCCCAGCCTTGCGCATAGCCTTGAGAGCGCCCCTCGTCGAAGCCCTCTTTACGACCTTGCTGGCGCCCCTGACTGCGCCCGACATGCAGGTTGGAGATTGCATGATCGAGCGACCCGGTATATCCACCATCCAGGCCGCCGCCCGCTCTACCCGTACCCCAGTTATTGTCCATTTCGCCATCTCCCTGGTTCGACGCGTCCCTAAAACATGCGCCGCTAGATTCTGGTCAATGCCAAACCCGATACTGTCGACGGGGTTCAACGCATGATCTTTACCTCGCTCCCAGCTGCTTGCTGGGCCTCGGCCTGAGGCAAGGCAAAGTTGCCCAGCCGAGTGCCACGCAGTAACGCCACGCAAACCTGTATGCGCTGAAGGGCGTCACGCCATGAGCTTCAGGACACTGGCTGCAAGTTTCTGAAAACGGTCAAGGACGCCCTGGGTATCCCTGCCCGTTTACGCCAGGTCATCGCCGCCGCCCCCAAGCTACGCATGCAGGTGCATAACACCGCTCGTCATCGCCTCATCACGCATGGTGCGCTGGCAGGTGTGGTCGCAGCGTATCGGTTTCGACCAGGGCAGCGAGCGCAACGGTGAGGTCAGGGGCGGGCGTGGTAGTGACGGCCACTACGAGGGTGAACATCGGCAGATCATCAGCCCTGATTCAACTTCAGAATATGCGTCTTTATGGCCTGCCCGGCGGCATCGACAAGGCTCATATAGAACGCCTTGCCCAGGCCGAGCAACGGTGACCCCTTCAATGATTCAGCCGTTGCCTTCAGCGTGATGACGCCGAACTGCTCTGCGATGGTCTCAATACTGCGCTGGCGCTTCCCAGGCTGGTCGTACGGCTTTTGATACCACGTGGCAATCTGGTACTGGGCGTCCTCTCTTTCGAATGCCGCGTACAAGTGCTGGGCCAGCGCAGTAACCGTTTCACGAATCAGCCCAGGGTCGGTATCGTGATTATTCAGCAATGCCTCGAAAGGGGCATTGGCTACCGCCAGAAGATCTCCGATGGTGTAGCCCGCCATCGGTGGAAACACACCAGGCGGCAACTCGACGGCTGCGCCATTCGCTATAGTTGAACTGCCTTCGTCGTGCATAAAAAGCTCCTTTCTCTTAGCGCAAAGCGCTCTTGTATCCGTGCAAAGCATCCCTGCACGAGAGTGACGAAACGGTGAAGCGCACCACATACTGCATAAAGTCACCAGGCGCAATATTGGTCGGGCGCGCGCCTCTGTCGACAGCCGAACGGTGGGTAAGTACGGCATCACAACTCTCCACGGCGGCCAGCACGGGCAGGATGAGTTTACACGTGGTCATGCCAGTTTCCTTACTTGAAAAGTCTGCTGGAGCACACCAGAAGAACCGCCCCATGTCTTGCTGCTGAACCTTCGTCTGGCCCAGAAAAACAAAGGGCACCCATCCTCGGGTGCCCTTTGCCTTACAGCCAGGTGAACTGAATCACCCCATCGATCGCGCTGCCACCGGTTGCGCATGGCCCCTCGACGTCACGATCCCCAGGAAGGAAATCACGATCGCCAGGCCCAATGTCGAGCTCACTTCCGCCCGATGCTCAGGCGTGTACATCATCACCGCCAGCGCCCCGGCAATGAAAATGATCACCGCCCAGGTCAGGTATGGGAACAGCCACATGCGGAACTTCAGTTCGGTGTTCTCGCGCTCCAGACGGCGGCGCATGCGCAGCTGCGAGATGGCGATAACCATGTACACCAACAGGGCGATGGCGCCGGAGCTGGCCAGCAGGAACTCGAACACGCCCTTCGGCGCGAAGTAGTTGAGGACCGCGATGGCCGCACCGATCAGGGTGCTGCCGAACACTGCAGCACGCGGTACACCGACCTTGGAGGTCTTGTTGAGGAAGGCCGGGGCGTCACCGCGCTTGGCCAGCGAAAACATCATCCGCGAAGCGATGTAGATGGACGAGTTCATGCAGCTGGTAACGGCTACCAGCACCACCAGGTCGACCATGAACGCGGCGTTGGGGATGTTCATGATTTCCAGCGCACGCTGGTACGAACCCACCACCGCCAGCTGCGGGTCGTTCCACGGCACCACCGAAATGATCACGAAGATCGACAGGATGTAGAAGGTGCTGATACGCCAGATCACCGAGCGGGTGGCCTTGGCGATGTTGCGCGACGGGTCGCTGGACTCGGACGCGGCAATGGTCACTGCCTCGGTGCCGATGAAGCTGAACATCACAGTGATGAACGCGCCGACCACCGCCGACCAGCCCTTCGGTGCAAAACCGCCGTATTCGGCCATCAGCCCGCTCAGCCCACTGACCTCGCGGTTGGGCAGCCAGCCCATCAGCGCGGCAAAGCCCAGGCCGATGAAGCCCAGGATGGCGGTGACCTTGAGGATGGCAAACCAGAACTCGAACTCGCCGTACTTGGCCACGCTGAACAGGTTGGTACCGGCCAGCAGCAACACCGAAGCCAGGGCGAAGATCCAGCTGTCCACCTGCGGGAACCAGGCGTTCAGCACATGCCCAGCGGCCAATGCTTCGATAGGAATCACCAGCACCCAGAACCACCAGTACAACCAGCCGATGGTATAGCCGGCCCAGCGGCCAATGGCCTGGTCGGCATAGGTGGAAAACGATCCGGTGTCGGGGTGCGCCACGGCCATTTCGCCGAGCATGCGCATGACCAGTACCACCAAGGTCCCGGCCACGAAATAGGAAATTATGGTTGCTGGCCCGGCTGCCGCGATGGCGTGGCCAGAGCCGACGAAAAGTCCGGCGCCGATGATGCCGGCGATGGACAGCATCGTTACATGACGTGGCTTGAAACCTTGTGCAAGGTTGCCATCAGATCCCACGGTGTTCATTGATGTTGTTCTCTTTTTGCTGACACAAGGAAGGACGGGCAGGCGTAGGCGAAAATATCTCCTTTGAAATCAATAAGTCGACACGTTGTTCGCGCGCTGTTGTTGATATTTGGCACGCGTCACAGAGCAAGGTGTCAGTGCGGTTCGGGGTTCATTTAAGCCCCGCAGGGCTGTGGCTAATTACACGAGAACGCCCCGGAACTGTTCGATCACGACAGGGCATTTCCAATAGCGCCAGATGTCGCGAATGGCATGCCCGATCGCGCCACCGGGCCATTTGGTGCTTTTGTTTTTCATTTGGATGTGTTGCCGGTGCCGATATCTTCGCCGCACGCCGACGCTCGATGAACCCGCTTCTGCAAGCCGCCAACAAAAAAGCCCCGGTTTCCCGGGGCCTCTGTTGCCAAGGCGTCTGCCTACGCCTGCCCGGTACGCTCGAAGCGCCTGGCCAGCAACAGGTAAGCGAGGATCCCCAGCACGCCATGGGCGGCCACGAACCAGAGTGCGTTGTGAAACGAGCCGGTGCTGGCAACCACGTAACCAATCACCAGCGGGGTGACGATGCCGGCAATGTTGCCGATGCCATTGAACACGCCACCGCACAGGCCGACCATCTTCTTCGGCGCCACGTCCGACAGCACCGCCCAGCCCACCGCAGCCAGGCCCTTGCCGAAGAACGCCAGGGTCATCAGGGCTATGACCGCCGCGTTGCCATCCACATAGTTGGCCAGCACCAGGCTGGTGGACAGCCCCATGCCGATGATGAACGGGGTCTTGCGCGCCCTGGACGGGTGCACGCCACGGCGGATCAGCCAGTCGGATACGAAGCCACCCAGAATACCGCCAGTGAAACCACAGATTGCCGGCAGTGCGGCCACCCAGCCGGCCTCCATGATGGTCATGCCACGGCCCTTGATCAGGTAGATCGGGAACCAGGTGATGAAGAAGTAAGTCAGCGCAGTGATGCAGTACTGGCCAAGGTACACCGCCCACAGGTTGCGGCTGGTGAACAGTTGCGCAAGCTCTGCCCGGGTCGGCTTGCTCTTGGCAGCCTTGCGTTCCTTTTCCAGGTCGACCAGGGCGCCACCTTCGCGCATGTATTCCAGCTCTTCACGGCTCAACCCAGGTGCGCTGTGGGGCTCATGGTACAAGCGGAACCAGAACAGGCTCAGCAGCAAGCCCAGAAGCCCCATCCAGATGAACACCTGCTCCCAGCTCATTGCATGGGTCATCCATGCCATCAAGGGGGCGAACACCACCACCGCCATGTACTGCGCCGAATTGAACAGTGCCGATGCAGTGCCACGCTCCTGGGTCGGGAACCAACAGCTGACGATGCGCGAGTTGGCCGGGAAGGCCGGCGACTCCACCAGCCCAAGCATGAAGCGCATTGAAAACAGTGCCACCGCCGCCGAGACGCCGGCCAGCCCCATCCAGCCCACAGTGCCTTGCAGCAAGGTAAACAGCGACCAGAGGATCAGGCTGATACCGTACACGCGGCGGGCACCGAAGCGGTCGAGCAGCCAGCCCCCCGGCACTTGGCCGAGGGCGTAGGCCCAGGCGAAGGCAGAAAAGATCATGCCCAGCATGACCGGATCGAGCCCCAGGTCCTTGAGCACCTCGGTGCCGGTGATCGACAAGGTGGCGCGGTCGGCGTAGTTGATGACGGTAATGACGAAGATCAGCGCCAGCACCAGGAAGCGATGGCGACCGATCCCGGCCACGGCCTGCGGTGCGGCAACGGCGGATTTGCTGTTCATGTGGACCCTCTTGCTTCTCGATGGAAGCGATTGTTCTTGTACGCAGAAGGGGTGGCCGCAAGGGCCTTGTAGTACCTGTACCCGCGAAAGGGGGCTAACTGTCGATCACCCGATTCGGTGGCACTTCACCTCGGAAACAGGCCTGAAGGTTGTCCAGCACCATGCGCCCCATCTCCAGTCGGGTCTGCAGCGTCGCGCTGCCCCGGTGCGGTTGCAGGCTGACCTGGTTCAGGTCCAGCAATGCCGGCGGCACCTGTGGTTCATCGACAAATACATCCAGCCCTGCCCCGGCGATACGCTGCTCGCGCAACGCTTCCACCAGCGCGTCTTCATCGACCAACTTGCCACGTGCCACATTGACCAGGTAACCCTGAGGCCCCAGCGCCTCCAGCACCTCGGCCGTCACCAGCACTTGCCCGCCGTCAGCAGAAGCGGCCACGACCAGGACATCCACCGAGCGCGCCAACTCAACCAGATCCGGCTCATAGCGATAGCCCGTTTCTGGCTGCTCGCGCCGGCCGTTGTAGGCGATGCTCATGTCGAAGGCGGCGGCACGGCGAGCGATGGCCTTGCCCACCTGGCCAAGGCCGACGATGCCCAGCGCGCAGCCACTGACCCTGCGCGCCAGCGGCAGGTCGACCCTGCCCCACAAGCCATCGCGCACCAGCCGCTCCCCCTCGCCCAGGCGACGCAGGCTGCTGATGATCAACCCCATGGCCAGGTCGGCAACGTCGGCCGTCAACACCCCCGGGGTGGTGGTGACATGGATGCCGCGGCTGGCCGCATGGCGCAGATCCACCGCATCGGTACCGATGCCACTGATGGCGATGATCTCAAGGGCAGGCAACTGGTCCATCAGCGCGGTAGACAGGCCTTTGGCACCGCCGGTGACCACGCCGCGGATGCGCGGTGCGGCTTCGTCCAGCAGCTGTTGCGGGTTGTGCTGCTGGTACAACCGATGCACGTGGTAGGCGCTGACCAGTTGGGCATCGATCGCCTCGGGTACGGGCTGGGTCAGCAGCACTTCAATCGGGGTGTGAGTCATCGCGGGCTTCCGGCATTGAGAAGACATGAGTCGATGCTAGGCCTGCATTTGATACAGGTCTAATATAGATGCTGGATTGAATAATTCAGGATTTGAATCGTGGAATTGCACCAGCTGCGTTGCTTCGTGGCCGTGGCCGAAGAGCTGCATTTCGGCCGCGCTGCCACCCGCCTGCATATGACCCAGCCACCGCTTAGCCGGCAGATCCAGCTGCTCGAGCATGCCTTGGGTGTGCTGCTGCTCGAGCGCAACAACCGTCAGGCGCGGCTCACCCTGGCGGGCGCGAGCTTCCTCGAGGATGCCCGGCGCATTTTGCAGATTGCCGAATCGGCCAGCCACTCCGCGCGGCGCATCGCCCACGGCGAAGCAGGCCGCCTGACCCTGGGTTTCACCGCCGTTGGGGCGTACAGCATGGTCCCCCGTTTGCTGGTGCACGCCGGGCAGACGCTGCCGGACATCGAGCTGGTGCTCAGCGAGCGCGTCTCCAGCACCCAGGTGCATGACCTGGAAGCAGGGCTGATCGATGTCGGGCTGGTGCGCCAGGTACTGCCCAGCGCGCGGGTGGAGTACTTGCCAATCCACCGCGAGCCCTTCGTCGCCGCCCTGCCCGCCGGGCACGCGCTGGCGAACCACGAACGGCTGACGCCCAGCGACTTCGACCAGCAGCCGTTCGTGATGTACAGCGCCAACGAAGGGCGGTATTTCCATGACCGTATTGCCAACCTGTTTGCGCGGCACGAAGTGCAGCCGCGCTACCTGCACCAGTTGGGTCAGACTCATTCGATTCTGGGCCTGGTCAATGTGGGACTGGGCTGTGCCGTGGTGCCGGCCTCTGCCCAGGCACTGCGCCTGGAGCAGGTGGTATTCCGGCCGTTGGAGGGGATGGAGCAACAGGCAGAAATCTTCCTGGCGTTCTGCCAGGACAACCCCAACCCGGTGCTGGGGTCTTTCGTTGCAATGGCGCGGGCCTTTTTTGAAGCCGCTTGAGGGCCTGCCACCCCCACAGGCCCCACACCAGCCTGAAGCCAGGTGCAATCCCTGTGGGAGTGGCTTTAGCCGCGAACACCGGCGGAGCCGGTGCCATGCACTGTGTTGGATGCTTCGCGGGGCAAGCCCACAGGTGCCCCCGCAGGCTTGAGGCTGATGCAGTACCTGGGGAAACAACTGGCTTGCTCAATTTCTAGAATCTTGCGCAATCCCGGTGGGAGCGGCCAGCCGCCTTACCGTACCAGGCAAGGTCGTTTGTTATCGAAGCTCCAACCCGAGATCAGGAACTGCATCGCCACGCTGTCATCGCGCGCGCCCAGCCCCATGTTGCGGTAGCACTCATGGGCCTTGGCCAGCTGGTCTTCGTCCAGTTCCACGCCCAGGCCCGGCCGCGCCGGTACCCGCACATGCCCATCGACAATGCGCAGCGGATCACGCGTCAGCCGCTGGCCATCCTGCCAGATCCAGTGCGTATCGATCGCAGTGATATCCCCCGGCGCAGCAGCCGCCACCTGGGTGAACATCGCCAGCGAAATGTCGAAGTGGTTGTTCGAGTGCGACCCCCACGTCAGGCCCCAGTCGTTACACATCTGCGCCACCCGCACCGAGCCCTGCAAGGTCCAGAAGTGCGGGTCGGCCAGCGGGATGTCCACCGATTGCAACTGGATCGCATGCCCCATCTGCCGCCAGTCGGTGGCAATCATGTTGGTGGCGGTGGGCAGCCCGGTGGCCCGGCGAAACTCGGCCATCACCTCACGGCCCGAGTAACCGTTCTCGGCGCCGCAGGGGTCTTCGGCGTAGGCCAGCACATTGTGCTTGTCGCGGCACAGGGCGATGGCCTCCTTCAGCGACCACGCACCATTGGGGTCGAGCGTGATGCGCGCTTCGGGGAAGCGTTCGGCCAGCGCTGTCACAGCCTCCATCTCTTCTTCACCACGCAGCACGCCGCCCTTGAGCTTGAAGTCGCTGAAGCCATAGCGCGCCTTGGCGGCCTCGGCCAGCCGCACCACTGCTTCCGGGGTCAGGGCCTTTTCGTGGCGCACGCGAAACCAATCGTCATCGCTATCGGCTTCGTGACGGTAAGCCAGGTCGGTCTGCTGGCGGTCGCCGATGTAGAACAGATAACCGAGCATCTTCACCGCATCGCGTTGCTGGCCCTCGCCCAGCAGCGCCGCCATCGGCACATTCAGGTGCTGGCCGAGCAGGTCGAGCAATGCCGACTCAATGGCCGTCACCGCATGCACGGTGATGCGCAGGTCGAAGGTCTGCAGGCCGCGGCCCGCCGAGTCGCGGTTGGCGAAGGTCTGGCGCATGGCATTGAGCACACGCTGGTAATGGCCGATCGGCTGGCCGACCACCAGGCTGCGGGCGTCCTCCAGGGTCTGGCGAATCTTCTCGCCACCGGGCACTTCACCCAGGCCGGTGTTGCCGGCGCTGTCGCGCAGCACCACCACGTTGCGGGTGAAGTACGGGCCATGGGCGCCACTGAGGTTGAGCAGCATGCTGTCATGGCCGGCCACGGGGACCACGCGCAGGTCGGTGACCACCGGGGTGCTGGCATGTACGGGGGGATTGGTCTGCATATTCATGGTTGTTGTCTCGCAGTCATCAGTGGGTCTGGCCCAGGGCCGAAGGGGCCTTGAGGTCATCGGAAGGGGCGCCCTTGGGGCGAGTGCGTACGAAGAAGATGGCAATCGCCGCCAGCACCGAGGTCACCGCCAGGCCGTACAGCCCGCCCTGGATCGAGCCAGTCTGCTGCTCCAGCAAGCCGAAGGTGGTGGGGGCAACAAAACCGCCGAGGTTGCCGACCGAGTTGATCAGGGCAATCACCGCCGCAGCGATGCGGGCGTCCAGGTAGCCTTGGGGGATTGGCCAGAACAGTGACGACGCTGACTTGAAGCCGATCGCGGCGAAGCACACGGCGACGAAGGCGAACACCGGCCCACCCGTGGTGGACATGAACATGCCCGTGGCAGCGACCAGCAGGGCGCCGGCCACCCAGGCCTGCTGGAACTTCCAGCGCGCGGAACCGGCGGCGAAGGCGTACATGGCCAGGATCGAGATCAGCCAAGGGATCGAGTTGAAGAAACCGACCTGCATGTCACTGAGGTCGCCCATGCGCTTGATGATGCTGGGCAGCCAGAAGGTGGCGGCATAGATGGTCAGCTGGATGCAGAAGTAGATCAGGCAGAACAGCACGATCTGGCGGTCCTTGAGGAGGCTCCAGGCCGACGGCCTGACCGCGCCGATGGCCTCACGCGCTTGCTGCTCGCGGTCGATGGTGGCGACCAGCGCGTCCTGCTCGGCCTTGCTCAGCCACTTGGCGTCCTGCGGCTTGGAGTCGAGCCAGAAGAACACAAAGAAGCACAGCACCACCGAGGCCATGCCTTCAATGAACAGCATCCACTGCCAACCATGCAGGCCCAGGCCCTGGATCTGCATCAACGCCCCGGCCAGCGGCCCGGAAATCAACGAAGCCAGCGCCGAGCCACTGAGGAAGATGGCAATGGCCTTGCCGCGCTCTGCCGCCGGCAGCCAACGGGTGAAGTAGTAGATCACGCCAGGAAAGAAGCCTGCTTCGGCCACCCCGAGCAGAAAACGCAACACGTAGAACTGGGTTTCGTTCTGTACGAAGGCCATGGCCGTGGCCACCAGCCCCCAGGTGAACATGATACGGGTCAGCCACAGCCGGGCACCGACCTTTTGCAGCAGCATGTTCGAAGGGACTTCGAACAGCGCGTAACCGATGAAGAACAGCCCGGCACCAAAGCCAAAGGCCGCAGCGCTGATGCCCAGGTCGCTTTCCAGGTGCGGGCGGACGAAGCCAATGTTGACGCGGTCGAGGTAGTTGACGATGAACATGATGACGAACAGCGGCAGGACGTGGCGCTTGACCTTGGCCACGGCACTGGCCAACGCGTCGCCTTCATGCCGGGCAGACGGAGCGAGGGTGTCGTTCACTTGCGGATCTCCCACTAATTGTTTTTGTGCGGGTCGGGTTGTCTGACATGGCAGTGGGGAGGAGCTTATTCGCAGCGAGGTTGTACGACAAGATCATTAACGTCGGCAAAATAGCAAAATACAAGCTGTCATAATGCCAATTTGATCCTAACGTGCAAAAACAGATCAACTACATGCTGAATTGGATACGCGAAAAATCGGCAAAAAATATTTCTATCGATTAACTTGTCGTACAAGCAAATCAAGAAGCGGATCACACATGGAACCCGAACACGCGCGCAAACGCGGCCACAGCCGTGCCCATGACCTGGTTTCCAGCCTGACCCAGCAGATTTTGCTGGGCACCTTCAAACCAGGCGACAAACTGCCTTCGGAAAACACCTTGGTGCGCGAGCACGGGGTCAGCCGCACAGTGGTTCGCGAAGCCTTGTCGAAGCTGCAGGCCTCGGGGTTGGTGGAGCCGCGCCACGGGATCGGTACGTTCGTGATGGAGCGCCAGGCCCAGGCCGGCCTGCGCGTTGCGGCGGAGAGCGCGGCGAATGTGCGCGATCTGCTGGAGCTGCGTATTGGCCTTGAGGGCCAGGCTGCCGCGCTGGCCGCACTGCGTCGTGACGAGGGGCAACTGGCGCGCATGCGCCAGGCGCTGGATGACTATCAGGACCTGGCCGCTGCCGGCGACAGCTGCATCGAAGCCGACCGGCGCTTTCACCTGCTGATTGCCGAGGCCACCGGCAATCTGTATTTCACCGAGATGCTGCTGCAACTGGGTAACGGCCTGATACCGCGCAACCGCATGGCCCTGGCCGAGCGCGCGGGGGCCAAGCTGGCGCGGCAAGCGTACCTGGCCAACCTGGAGCATGAGGCGATCCTCAATGCCATCCGCCGACAAGACCCGGATGCCGCTCGGGCGGCAGTGTGCCTGCACCTGTCCAACAGCCGAGACCGGCTACTGCCGGACTGACTGTCAGGCAGTGCAAGGCCTCGGGCTTGATGCTACGAACAGAGTGGCGTGCAGGGTGGCCGTTACATCCAGCTACCCTGCCCTCACTTCACCAGGTCA
Source organism: Pseudomonas sp. 22515 (assembly GCF_052044625.1). Classification (NCBI taxonomy): domain Bacteria; kingdom Pseudomonadati; phylum Pseudomonadota; class Gammaproteobacteria; order Pseudomonadales; family Pseudomonadaceae; genus Pseudomonas; species Pseudomonas sp. 22515. The sequence goes on along the minus strand of NZ_JBQENN010000001.1, from coordinate 498,339 downwards.
GGCAGATCTTGCCGAAATGCCGGTTGCTCTCCTGGTAACGGAACGCCTCGACGATCTGTTCCAGCTCGAAATGCTTGTCCACCACCGGCCGCAGGCCGTTGGCATCGATCGCCCGCACCATCGCCTGCTGCTGCGCTCGGCTGCCAACCAGCACCCCTTGCAGCCGAATCTGCCGCACCAGCGCCTGCACCAACGGCAACTGCCCGGCCACTCCGGTAAGGATGCCGATCAGCGAAACATGCCCGCCAATGCGCGCAGCAATCATCGACTGCTCCAGCGTCGCCGGGCCGCCCACTTCAATCACATGATCGACACCACGGTTGCCAGTCAGCTCGCGCACCTTCTCACCCCAGGCCGGGGTGCTCTTGTAGTTGATCAGGTGGTCGGCACCCAGGGCCTTCAGGCGCTCCAGCTTGGCATCGCTGGACGAGGTGGCGATCACGGTCGCGCCCGCCAGCTTGGCGAACTGCAGGGCGAAAATCGACACACCGCCGGTACCCTGCACCAGCACCGTGTCGCCGGGCTTGAGGTGATCATCGCTCATCAGCGCCCGCCAGGCGGTAAGGCCGGCGGTGGTCAGGGTGGCAGCCTCGGCATGGCTGAAACCCTGGGGTGCCAGGGTGAAGGCGGTGGCGCGGGCAGTCACCTGCTCACGGGCGTAGCCATCGATGCCGTCGCCGGGCACCCGGGCAAAGCCCTCGACATTGGCCTGGCCATCGAGCCAGTCGGGGAAGAAGGTGCTGACCACATTGTCGCCGACCTGAAACTCAGTGACGCCAGCCCCCACCGCAACCACCTCGCCGGCGCCATCGGCCATGGGGATGCGTCGCTCGCTTGGGCCCCACATGCCGCTGACCACGGCGAAATCGTGGTAGTTGAGGGAACTGGCGTGCAGGCGCACGGTAATCTCGCCGGCCTGGGGGGCCTGGGCCTCGCAGGTGCCGACCTCGACCTTGTCGTAGCCGCCGCCGGGTTGTACGTAGATGGCCTTGCTGCTCATGGGTGGGTCTCCGTATCAGAGCAAAGAATGGGGTTCAGCATAGACAGATCCGGCCCTTTCGCGGGNCACAGGCCCCGAGACGTGCGCAATACCTGTGGAAGCGGGCATGCCCGCGAAGAGGCCCGCATTGCCAACACACGCGTCAGCCCAGCATCACCTTCAACGCCCGGCAATCCGCCGCATGCCAATCCACCAGCTCTGGCCAGGGGTTGTCCGGCAGGTTCACCAGCACCGTGCGCGCCCCCGCCGCCCGCCCACAGTCCAGGTCAAAGCGGTAATCCCCCACCATCACCAGTTCGCTCGGCGTCACGCCCCAGGCGCTGGCAATCTTCAGCAGCCCATCCGGGCTCGGCTTCGGCGCAGCCTCGTCACGCCCAAGAATGTGTTCCACCGGGAAGCAGTCCGCCAGGCCGATGGCCTCCAGCGTTACATGCGCCAGCTCACGCGCATTGCGGGTCAGAATACCCAGCCGGCACCCGCGCCCGGCCAACTCGCGCACCAGCTCCACCGCCCCGGTGGCCGCCGTGGAGGCCGTTGCCAGGTCCCTTTCGTGCTCCAGCAACCAGGCATGCTTGGCCGCCGCTTCCTCTGCCGGCAAGGCCGCCAGGTGGGTGAGGATGTCGTGTTCGGCCGGGATGTCCAGCGCCACCCGAATGGCGGCGAAGTCGTGCACGGCCACGGTCAGGGTGCCGTCCATGTCGAACACCCAGTTGCGCACCTCGCCCAGGCTCATGCCCAGTCCTTGCGATGGCGAATCAGGCCTTCCTGGCTCGACGATGCCACCAGTTGCCCGGCCTGGTTGAAAATGCTGCCGCGGCAGAAGCCACGGGAGTTACCGGCCCAGGGGCTATCGGTGGCGTACAGGAGCCACTCGTCGGCGCGCAGGTTGCCGTGAAACCACAGCGAATGGTCGAGGCTGGCGATCTGCATGTCGCGCTGCCACACCGATTTGCCATGGGGCAGCAACGCCGTGGTCAGCAGGCCGAAGTCCGAGGCGTAGGCCAGCATGTACTTGTGCAGGGCAGGCACGTCCGGCAGGTTGCCGTCGGCGCGGAACCAGGCGTATTTCACCGGGTCGCCCGGCTTGGGGTTGAACGGGTCGCGCTCGGTGACCGGGCGGATCTCGATCGGCTTGGCACACAGCACCTTGTCGCGAATGCGCTCGGGCAACTGGTCGGCCATGGCACGGGCCAGTTCGACTTCGGTAGGCAGGTTTTCCGGGCCGACCACGTCAGGCATCTGCGCCTGGTGCTCGAAGCCTTCCTCGTCGTACTGGAACGATGCACTGCAGGTGAAGATGGTCTGGCCCTTCTGGATCGCCGTCACCCGCCGTGTACTGAAGCTGCCGCCATCGCGCACGCGGTCTACCGAGTAAACCACTGGAAGGCTGGCATCGCCCGGGCGCAGGAAGTAGCCGTGCAACGAATGCACATGGCGCGCGTCCTCCACTGTCTGGCTGGCAGCCGACAACGACTGGCCCAGCACTTGGCCACCGTAAAGCTGGCGGAAGCCCAGGTCCTGGCTACGTCCACGGAACAGGTTCTCCTCGATGGATTCGAGGCTCAACAGGTCGACCAGGTCGTCCAACACATGACTCATCGGCGGTTCTCCGTAGGAGCGAGCCTAGCTCGCGATGCGCCGCCCGAGCGGCGCTCGATTTCACAGGCGCTGAACGTGTTACGGGCAAGCGCCTTCCAAGTAGGCAAATGATACAGCGTTTGTCATTCGCGCCGGGCATGGCTGTGCATTCAGGCGCGCAGGGTGCGCTCCCAATGCGCGCGATCGATCCGGTACAGCACATGCGGGCGCAGCGGGTGGCCGATGGGCAGCCGGGGGTGCTCGAAGCTGCCGTGCAGGTCCTGCTGCATGCCGATGGCTTGCATCACCTTTTGCGACGGCAGGTTGCATTCGCTGGTGAACGACACGACCTCCTCCAGGCGCAATTGGGCAAAAGCACAACGCAGGCAGGTCCACGCCGCCTCGCTGGCAAAGCCCAGGCCCCAGTGACGACGTGCCAGGCGCCAGCCGATCTCCACCGCCGGGGCAAAAGGCGCGTCGAAGTTGACATTGAGCAACCCAGTCATGCCGATGAACGCGCCACTGTCCTTGCGCTCCAGGGCCCACAAACCAAAACCGTACTCATTGAAATGCCCACGCACGCGGCCGATCAACGCAGCCGCCTCAACGCGCGTCAGCGGCGCCGGAAAGTAGCGCATCACCTGTGGGTCGGCGCACAGTGCGGCGAACTCGCGCAAGTCATCGTCATGCCATTGGCGCAGCACCAGCCGTGCGCTTTCCAGTTCGAGGATGGGGGTCATCGGGCCTGCTCCGGTTTACCGCCTTGCAGTTTACAGCGTAGGCGCGGGCGCGGGTTTCACCCAGCCGGCAGCCGCCAAATGCAATTTTCACACGCCCTTCACCGGCCCCCGACAGGCCGCTTGGCAGGATGCCGCCATCCACCACCGCGCCAGCCGCGGCACTGCCAACGGAGCAACGCATGCTATCGAGCAACACCCTGGGGCACCCCGCCATTCATGCCCGGCGCAAGCGACGCCTGACTCGCAAAGCCGTCGGAGCCGCCTTGGGCCTGTGCATGGTTGTGGCGGCGTTGACCACCTGGCTGGCGACGAGGACGCATATCGTGGACCTTGGCAACGAGCAACAACTGAGTGACAGCGGCCTGCTGCAGGACTGGGCCGACGGTGCGGTGATCGTGATGATCCGCCACGCCGAACGCTGCGACAGCGCCCCCGGCCCCTGCCTGGACGACTCCACGGGGATCACCCTGAGCGGCAGCCAGGCCGCTGCCCGCGTTGGCCAAGGGCTGCACCAGCTGGGCCTGAACAAAGCCGACCTGCTCAGCAGCCCGAAACTGCGCACCCGGCAAACCGCACACTTCATACTGGGTCAGGCGGTGGCCAGCGAGGACTGGCTCGAAAGCTGCGACAGCCAGTTCGCCAACGAAGCGCTTGCACACAAACGCGCGGGCCACAACCTGGTGCTGGTGACTCACAACGGCTGCATCGACCACTTTGCCCGCCAGCAGCACGTTGCCGGCGGCGAACGTCAAAGCAACTATGCCAGCGCCCTGTTCGTATCGGTGGATGGCAATGGCAAGGCACGTATCCTGGGGCGCTTGAACGAACCGGACTGGCAACGGGTATTGGCCAGCACAGGAAAATAGCCTTTGTGGGAGCAACTGTCTTGCTCAATTTCTGAAAGCTGGCGCGATCCGTGTGGGAGCGGCCTTGCGTCGCGAAAGGGCTGC
>NZ_JBQENN010000001.1:314434-494021 GCF_052044625.1 Pseudomonas sp. 22515 | reverse complement strand
GCACACATTGCTGGGGCTGCTGCGCAGCCCAATCGCGACACAAGGCCGCTCCCACAAAGGGCCGGTACCGGCGCAAGAAACAGGTACTCCCATTGCAGTCACCCGTCATGGCAAGATCAGCACTGGCCCTGATTGCGACCCCATCCATGCCGTTGCCGTTGATCTACCACGAAGATTACAGCCCGGAGTTCCCCGCTGAACACCGCTTCCCGATGGACAAGTTCCGCCTGCTGCACGACCACCTGGTTGGCAGCGGGCTGACCACCGACCAGGCCCTGCTGCGCCCGGACATCTGCCCCAACGACATCCTCGCCCTGGCCCACGACCGCAGCTACATTGAGCGCTACATGAACGGCGAGCTGTCGCGCGAGGACCAGCGCCGCCTCGGCCTGCCCTGGAGCGAGGCCCTGGCCCGGCGTACCGTACGCGCCGTCGGCGGCTCACTGCTGACTGCCGAGATGGCGCTGCAGCACGGCATCGCCTGCCACCTCGCCGGTGGCACCCACCACGCCCATTACGACCACCCCGCCGGCTTCTGCATTTTCAACGACCTGGCGGTCATCAGCCGCTACCTGCTGGAAGCAGGCCGGGTACACCGGGTGCTGATCTTCGACTGCGACGTGCACCAGGGTGACGGCACCGCGCGCATCCTGCACGACACGCCCGAGGCCATCACCGTGTCGCTGCACTGCGAGCAGAACTTCCCCGCCCGCAAGGCACAAAGCGACTGGGACATCCCCCTGCCCCGAGGCATGGGCGACACTGCCTACCTGAAGGTGGTGGACGACGCCCTCAACTACCTGTTGCCGCTTTATCAACCCGACCTGGTGCTGTATGACGCCGGTGTCGATGTGCACAAGGACGACGCCCTGGGCTACCTGCAGCTGACCGACGCAGGCGTTGCCGCCCGTGACGAAGCCGTGCTGCGCCACTGCCTGGGCCGCGATATCCCGGTGATGGGCGTGATCGGCGGAGGCTACAGCAAGGACCGCACAGCCTTGGCCAGACGCCACGGCATCCTTCACCATAGCGCGGCACGTGTCATAGGTTGTTCACAATGACTGTGGAACCGCTTGTGGATAACCTGCGCGAAAGGCGCTGTAGCCCTTTACTGGCAAGGCCTGCATAACACTGGCTATTTTTTGATCAGTGCTTCCATGGGCAGCGCTGCGGTAGAATGCGCCTCTTTTCCACAGCCTGCTGCCCACCATGCCCGATCTGAACCCCGCACCCCCTCCCCCCGCCGTCGTCATCGGTGGCGGCCCCGCCGGCCTGATGGCTGCCGAAGCACTGGCCAAGGCAGGCCTGGCGGTCGAGGTGTTCGATGCCATGCCTTCAGTGGGCCGCAAGTTCCTGCTGGCGGGCGTCGGCGGCATGAACATCACCCACTCCGAGCCCTACCCGGCGTTCGTGGCCCGCTATGCCGAACGCCAAGGCGAAATCGAGGCCCTGCTACGCGACTTCGATGCTGCCGCGTTGCGCCAGTGGATTCATGGTTTGGGCATCGAAACCTTCGTCGGCACCTCGGGCCGGGTGTTCCCCACCGACATGAAAGCCGCGCCGTTGCTGCGTGCCTGGCTCAAGCGCCTGCGCGACAACGGGGTAGTTATCCACACCCGCCATCGCTGGTTGGGCTGGAACACCGATGGCAGCTTGCGAATTGCTTATCCACAGGGCGAACGTCAGGTGAAAGCCTCGGTCGTGGTGCTGGCGCTGGGTGGCGCCAGCTGGGCGCGCCTGGGTTCTGACGGCAGCTGGCAACCGCTGCTGGCAGAACGGGCTGTGGATATCTCGCCTTTGCAGCCGAGCAACTGCGGTTTTGAAGTAGAGGGCTGGAGCGCGCTGCTCAAGGACAAGTTCGCGGGCGCACCGCTGAAGAACATCGCCCTCAGCGTCCCGGGCAGCGCACCGCGCAAGGGCGAGTTCATCCTCACCGCTCAAGGCGTGGAAGGCAGCCTGGTGTACGCCTGGTCGGCACCGGTACGCGAGGCCATCCACCGTGAAGGCTGCGGGGTATTGTTGCTCGACCTGCTGCCGGACAAGCCTGTGGACAAGATTGCCCAGGCATTGGCCAAACCACGCGATTCACGCTCCATGGCCAAGCACCTGCACAGCCAGCTGGGGATTGATGGGGTCAAGGCCGCACTGCTGCGCGAACTGACCGATCAGGCGACCTTTGCCGACGTTGATGCTTTGGCCCGGGCCATCAAGGCATTGCCTATCACCCTGGTACGCACGCGGCCGCTGGATGAAGCGATCAGCAGTGCCGGCGGGGTCCGCTTCGAGGGGCTGGATGAGGGGTTGATGGTCAAGGCCGTGCCGGGGGTGTTCTGTGCCGGCGAGATGCTGGACTGGGAGGCGCCGACCGGGGGTTATCTGCTCACGGCGTGCTTTGCCAGCGGCTTGCGCGCCGGGCGGGCAGCGGCGGATTGGGTTCGGGCTTCCTGACAGCTTGCCGGGGCGGCTTCCACAAGTACTGCGTCAATCCAGATTGTGCAGCCCATGTGGGAGCAACTGTCTTGCTCAATTTCTGAAAGCTGGCGCGATCCGTGTGGGAGCGGCCTTGCGTCGCGAATGGGCTGCACAGCAGCCCCGGGGTTTCAGCGTCGATGCAAATAATGCCGGGGNCCGCTCCCACAGGCCGGTGTTCAGCCTCAGCCCAGCGCAGTGTCGAGAAACATCATCACCGCAAACCCGCCCATCAACCCTGGGTAATGGAGCTGGGTGCAGCGCTGGGCATCAAGGTCGAGCCGGCGCTGGAAGCCCTGAAAGTCGCCGTATTCATCTAAAGCCTGGCGCAGTCCTTGTGAGAGCGGCCTTGCGTCGCCAAAGGGCCGCAAAGCGGCCCCAAAACCTCAAGGCTTGCGCTTGCGCGGCCCACCATTGAAGCTCGGCACCTTGCGTACAGCCTTCACCGCCGGTTCCGCACTGCCAGCTTCACTGCTGTCCATCCAGCGCCCCAGCCCGCGCTTGGCGCTGTTTTCTTTCGGCTTCTTGGGCTTCTTCGGTTTCTTGATAACCTGCCCACTGGCATCGGTCATAGGCACCCGGTGCTCGGGGATGAAATCCGGCTCTTCATGACGCGGCAGGGTTTGCCGGGTGAGCACCTCGATAGCCGCCAGCAGTTGCACTTCATCCGCACACACCAGCGAAATCGCCTCGCCCTTGTTGCCCGCCCGCCCGGTACGCCCGATGCGGTGCACGTAGTCTTCGGCAACGATCGGCAGGTCGAGGTTGACGACCAGCGGCAAGTCATCGATATCCAGGCCGCGGGCCGCCACATCGGTCGCCACCAGCACTTGCACCTCACGGGCCTTGAAGCTGTCCAGCGCACGCTGGCGGGTCGCCTGTGGGCGATCACCGTGGATGCCGTCGGCATTCACACCTTCGGCCAGCAAGCGCTCCACCAGTTGATCGACGCCATTGCGGGTCTTGGCGAACACCAGCACCTGCTTCCAGCGCTGCTTGCGCAGCAGGTGGCAGAACAGGTCGGCCTTGCGCTTCTTGTCCACAGGCACCAGCCACTGCTTGACGCTGGTGGCCGTGGCGTTGCGCGGGCTCACTTCGATACTGAGCGGGTCATTCAGCGCCAACCCCGCCAGCATGCGAATCTGATCGGAAAAGGTGGCGGAAAACAGCAGCGTCTGGCGCTTGCGCGGCAGTGCCGCATACACCGACTGCAGCTCTTCGGCAAAGCCCAGGTCCAGCATGCGGTCGGCTTCATCCAGCACCAGGGTCTGCACCTGGTTGAACTTCACGGCGTTCTGCCGGAACAGGTCGAGCAAGCGGCCAGGGGTAGCCACCAGCAGGTCGACACCCCGGCGCAGGCGCATCATCTGTGGGTTGATACTGACCCCGCCATACACCGCGTAAGTACTCAGCGGCAGGTTCTCGGCGTATTCGCGCACGTTGTTGTGCACCTGCTCGGCCAGCTCGCGAGTGGGCACCAGCACCAAGGCGCGGATCGAGTTGCTGGCCACCTTCTCGCCCTCCAGCGCCAGGCGCTGCAGCACCGGCAGGGCAAAGCCTGCGGTCTTGCCGGTACCGGTCTGGGCTGCGGCCATCAGGTCGCGGCCGGCCAGCACGGCGGGGATGGCTTTGGCCTGCACCGGGGTCGGGGTGGTGTAGTCCAGTTGCTGCAGCGTGCGCAGCAGCGGTTCGATCAGGCCGAGTTTGGCGAAATTCATGGCAATACCGTCAGGGGGTTCAGCGAAGGCGGCAAGTTTACCGCATCGCCCCTGCCTACTTGCAGATTTCACCTTTCAACGGTTGCACAGGTTCAGGCGCCTTGCGCCACTGCGGCAGGCCGATCAGCACCACCGCGCCGATGATCACTGCCATCGCCACACACTCTTCAGCGCCAATCTGCTCACCGGCAAAGACGATCCCCAGCAGCACCGCCACCGCCGGGTTGACGTAGGCGTAGCTGGTGGCCGCTGCCGGGCGCACGTGCTTGAGCAGGTACATGTAGGCACTGAACGCCAGGATCGAACCGAAGAACACCAGGTAGGCCAGCGCCCCCCAGCCAGCGGCGGTCGGCAGCTGTGTCATGCGTTCGCCCGATAGCACACTGCCCAGCAACAGCACCGCACCCCCGGCCAGCATTTCCGCTGCGCTGGCCATCGGCCCCTGGGGCAGCGGCAAGGTCTTGCTCCACACCGAGCCAAACGCCCAGGACGCCGCCGCGAAGATGATCAGCGCTGCACCTATCGGGCTTGCCTGCAGGTTGGAGCCCAGGTTCAGCAGGCCGATGCCCACCAGCCCAAGGGCTATCCCCGCCCACTCCAGCTTCGAATTGCGGTGCCCGAACAACAGGCCGAACAGCAAGGTGAACAGCGGCACCGTCGCCACCGCCAAAGCCGCCACGCCCGAAGCCACGCCGGCATGCTCAGCCACGGTGACCCCGCCGTTGCCACAGCTGAGCAACAAGAAACCGATCGCCCCTGCCGCCCGCCATTGTGGCCAGGTAGGTGCCGGCACGCCGCGCCAACGCAGGAAGCCGTACAGTAGGCCACCGGCGATCAGGAAGCGCACACCGGCCATGAGCATCGGAGGCCAGCTCTCGACGCCGATGCGAATGAACAGGTAAGTGGAACCCCAGACCAGATAAAGGGCCAGGAAGGCGCCAATCAGCAGCAGCGGGAAACGACGGGAGGCAGGCATGGGGAAAACTCGAAATCCGTTTACGGGTGCCTCAGTTTAACGGCCTGCCTGGGTGAAGGGACGTTACAGAACGGGTGCAAATGAGCGGCACAATTCTGGTGCATCCGGTGTGGTTGGCTTATCGCCTGGGACGATCACCTGCCAGCCCCTGACCGTACTTGGCCAGCGCTTCGCGCACTTTCGCAGCCGGGGTCTTCTGCAGCCGGCAAAGCAGCTCGTGCGACAGTTGCTGAACCCCGTGGTCCTGGTGCAACACACCCGCCAGATGCTGCAGCAGGTTGGCGGCCATTTCGGCATCGGCCATGGCCCGGTGCGCGGTCCCCGTGTCTGGCAACCCAGCCCAGCGTGTCAAAGTGCCCAGCTTGTGGTTCGGCGCGGCGGGCAGCAGCCGCCGTGACAGCAACAGGGAACACGCGAAGGGCTGGCTGCGGCTGCGGCCAATACGGCTCAGCTCGTAGTCCCAGAACTTCTGGTCGAAAGCAGCGTTGTGCGCCAACAATGGGGTGCCGCCGACGAACTCGGCCACCTCGTTCATCACCTTGTCCACCGGCGGCGCACTGCGCAGCATGGCGGTGGTGATGCCGGTCAGCCCTGCGACGAAAGCCGGCACCGGCACGCCTGCATTCATCAGGCTCTGGTAGCGCTCGACAATGCGCCCACCCTCGAGCATTACCACCGCCACCTCGGTGGCACGGCAGCCGGTACCGGGGGAAATGCCGGTGGTTTCAAAGTCGATGACAGCGATACGTTCCATGAAAAGACCTTAGTGTTTGAGCAACAGCGCGCCTTCGATGGGCACGTAGCGGGTGGCAGCACGGATCAGTGACAACGCCGTCAGCCCCGGCACGCCATACACCACCGCTTCGGTGCCATGGCGCTGGATTACCCGCTCCAGCAGCAGGTCGAAGTCACCGTCACCGGAGGCCAGCACCACCTGGTCGACCCGGCTGGCCGCGTCGATCACATCCAGGGTAATGCCCACATCCCAGTCACCTTTGGCCGAGCCATCGCTGCGCTGGATGAACGGTTTGAGACGCACCTCGAAACCGAGGTTGCGCAAGATCTGCTGGAACTGCTGTTGTTTGCTGTCGCCACGGTCGATGGCATAGGCCACCGCCTCGACGATCTGGCCTTCGCGGCTGACATCGGCCCACAGGGCGGTGTAGTTGAAATGGCAGCCGTGGGCCTGGCGCACGGTGTAGTAGAGGTTCTGCACATCGGCGAACAGCGCGATCTTTTTCACCTGGGAACCTCATTTTTGGCCTGGAGTGCCGGGGGGCTGCTGCGCAGCCCTTCGCGGACACGCCCGCCCCCACAGGTATCGCGCGTACCCCTGTGGGAGCGGGCGTGCCCGCGAAGGGGCGCAAAGCGCCCCCGGAAATGCCAGCAGTATGCCAGACCTGTCAGACGTAAGAATCGTCGTCCGAGAAGAACCCGCCGTCATCGTTGCCAAAACCACCGTCGGCGTATCCGCCCTGGTCACTGCCCCAGCCACCGTTGTCAGCCACTTGCTGCTGCCCGCCCTGGTCGTTCCAGCCACCACTGTCGCTGGCTGGCGCCGGCTCTTCCTTGATGACCTCGACGACTTCTTCCGGTTGCAAGTTGTGGTTGAACAGGCTGCTGATACCCTGCGCCAGCAGCACACCACCGGCCACACCGGCGGCGGTCTGCATGGCCCCGCCAAGGAAGCTGCTGGCCCCGCTGCGCGCAGGCGCGGCGCCATAGCCAGGCTGCGGCGCCTGAGGTTGGCCAAAACCAGGGGCCGACGGCTCGCGCCAGCCACCACCGGACACTACAGGGGGCGCCGAAGGGCGCTGTGGCTGCACCGCCGGCGCTGCGTTGCGCCCACCCGAACCAAAGATGCTGGACAAGAAACCACCCCCGCCATTGCTCGGCGCACTGCTGGTGGCTTGTGCCGCCTGAGCCTGGGCACGGGCCTGCTGCAGCTCGGCTTCCAGTTGCTTGTTCTGTTCGTCGAGGCGCTTGATTGCGGCCTCCTGCACCAAAATCGCCTGGGCCATGTAGTAAGGCGCCGCCGGTTGCTGACGCACGTGCTGCTCGATGCACGCCTGGGCTTGCGCGTCACGCGGCTGGCTCGGGTCTTCGGCTTGCTTGAGGCGGCCGAACAGGCCGTCAATCAGGGTTTGTTCTTCAGTGTTCATGGGGCGACCTCGTGGGGTAGCGGGACATCGGACAGCGTCAAAGATGGGGCGTACAGGCGCGGGATTCAATCACTGCTGCGGTGAAACTTTTTTCAGCAAGTGACAGCCCCAGGCCTGCTTTGGGCTAAAGTTAGGCCCCTGTTTTTACTGCCATGCGATGTTGACTGATGAATCCGCTGAGCGTTTTGCGCGACTCCTTGTACTTCTTCCGCCGTCACCTGCCAAACATCCTGCAGCTGTGCCTGCCGCTGGTGGTGGTGGAAGCCCTGGTCACCCAATTGCTGTACCGGCAGCTGGGCGACCAGGCATCACCGGCCTACGGCATGCTGGTCAGCCTGTTGTTCTACCCGCTATACAGCGCAGCCCTGATCCTGTACCTGGACACGCGCAGCAACGGCCAGGAAATCGCCAAGCGCGACCTGTTCGCCCGCGCCCTGCAGCTGTGGCCGCAACTGGCCCTGCTGATCCTGATCAGCTCGCTACTGATCATGGCCGGCCTTGCGCTGTTCATCTTCCCGGGGGTGTGGATCATGATCAACCTGGTGTTCGCCGAGTACCTGCTGGTGCTGCGCGGCCGGCCGGTGGTACAGGCGATGCGCGACAGCGCAAGCATGACCACCGGGCATTTCATGCGCATCATGGTCTGCGTGGTAGGCGTGCTGGCGCCGATCTGGCTGATCGACGGGCTGCTGCTGATGGCCTTCCCCGAGCCATCACCTGGGATGGAACTGGCCATGGACAGCCTCAGCGGCTTCCTGCAACTGTTCAGCACCGTGGTGCTGTATCGCCTGTTCATGTTGCTGGAAGGTGAAGCCAGCACCTGAGGCCACCGGGGAATGTTTTCGGCCTGCCGGGCTGCCCAGCCTTGGCGCCAGAGTGCACATCCTCAATACTGTTCAAGGAGTGCACCATGAACGAAACCATTCAGGCCGGGTACGCCAGGTCTTTTCGCGGCAAGCTGTACATGCGCGCCGTCGACCGGGACATCCCGCTACGCCTCAGCCGCAGTTCAGACAAGTTCGGCTGGGGCATTACCCCTGAGGATGACTGGTTGCAGGCGGGGGGAAGGCAGGACTCGCCGGTGATGGACTTTCATTACCACTCGCGGACCAATGATCGCCTGCACTACCGCATCAGCATGCCTGGGCGCCCGGAGACCAAGAAACTAGGGGTCAGCCGCAATGGTTATCTGGGCTTTTACTGGCATGCAGACGTTAGCGAATACTGGAAAATCGAGCCGCTGGCGCTGACAGATGAAGGCCTTGTCTGCCATCTGCGCGACCAGCGGGGCTACAGGGTCGGCGCCCTCACGGATACGCCGCACAGGAGTGGGGAGTGGGTAGCCTTGCTCAACGTCGAGGAAGGCGAAGTGATCACTTTCCTATTGAGGCAAGCAGATCAAGCTTCACTGGCGGGTGCAATACGATGAATGGCACGACCACTGACACGTCGTGCCCAGCACATGATTTTTTCGGCCTGCCGCACTCGGTGTTGTGCATCAGCTCCCTCTCGGCTTGGCCCGCGCCGTAGCCTCGGCCACCAGAGGGTCGTCCGGCCAGTAATGCTTCGGATACCGCCCTTTCAGGTCTTTCTTCACCTCGGCATAGGTCGTGCGCCAGAAGCTGGCCAGGTCCTGGGTCACCTGCACCGGCCGACGTGCCGGTGACAGCAGGTGCAGCTTGACCTGCTGCCGGCCGTTGGCGATGCGCGGGGTATCGGCAAGGCCGAACAGTTCTTGCAGACGCACGGCGAGAATCGGCGGGGTTTCGCTGTAATCCAGGCGGATGTTCGAGCCGGAAGGCACGGCCAAATGCGCCGGGGCCTGTTCTTCCAGGCGTTGCGGCAGCGGCCAGGGCAGCAGGTTGCGCAGGATCGACGGCAAGTCCAGCGCGGCAAAGTGGCTGAGGCGCGATACTTTGCTCAGGTAAGGCTGCAACCAGTCTTCCAGGCTGGCCAGCAGGGCCTCGTCCCCCAGGTCAGGCCATTCGCTGTGGCCATCCTTCTGCAGGTCGAGCTGACGCAACAGCGCCACACGTGCCTGCCATTGCCGCAGTTCCGGCGTCCAGGTCAGCAGGTTCAAACCTTTGCGCCGGACCAGGCCAAGCAGCGCTCGGGCCCTGGCTTCATCATCCAGCCCGGGCAGCGGCTCGCGGCTGAGGACCAGTTCGCCAACCTTCACCTGGCGCTCGGCGCGCAACACCTGCTCGCGCTCGTCCCAATCAAGGATATCGACCCGCTCGACCTGTTCGGCCAGCACACCCTCGAGCAACGCCGGATCGAATTCGGCGGCCAGATAGATCCGCTCCTCACGCTGCCCCTGGCGGCTACCCAGGTCGGCGATCACCAGCCATGGGCACTTCATCAATGCATCGACTTCGCCAAACAGGGCCGCACGGCCGTTGGCGAGCCGATACTCCGCCCCGCCCGCCCGGCGCTGCTGGGCGACCCGGTCAGGGTAGGCCAGCGCCAACAAGGCGCCCAGCCAGCGTGGGTGGTCCGGGTCGGCAACCGGTGCACCGACCTTGCCACGCAACAGGCCACGGTATTGCCGGGCCAGCTGACGAGCACGCTGCACACCACCCTGGCCGCCACGCGCAGCCTTGCTCTCACCGCTGACCAGCGCAAGCCGGCTGTGCAAGTCGGCACCACCGCCACGCTGGATGTCCCGCTCCCCCAGCAGTGCAGCCACATCGCATGCCATCTGTGCCAGGCCCAGGTCCTGGCCGCGCAGCAACAAGTGCGCGATGCGTGGGTGAGCCGGCAGTTCGGCCATGGCCTGGCCATGTTCGCTGAGGGTGTCGCGGCTGCCCGGCCGGAAGGCGCTGAGTCGCGCCAACAGGTCCTGTGCCTGGGCGTACGCTGCAGCTGGCGGCTGGTCGAGCCAGCGCAACTGCTCGGGGGTTACACCCCAGCGCGCCAACTGCAGGGCCAGCCCGGCCAGGTCGGCCTGGAGAATCTCGGCACTGCCATGGGCGGCCAGCTGGTCATGCTGGGCCTCGGACCAAAGGCGGTAGCACACGCCGGGTTCCAGGCGGCCGGCACGCCCAGCGCGCTGGGTGGCACTGGCGCGGGAAATGCGCTGGGTGTCCAGGCGGGTCATGCCGCTGCCGGGGTCGAAGCGCGGCACCCGGGCCAGGCCTGCGTCGATCACCACGCGCACGCCATCGATGGTCAGGCTGGTCTCAGCGATGTTGGTGGCCAGCACCACCTTGCGCGATCCCTTGGGCGGCGGATCGATAGCGGCACGCTGGGCATTGAGGTCGAGTTCGCCATGCAGCGGGCACAGCAGAATCTCGGGGCGCGCGCCCAGTACCTCCTGAAGGCTTTGGTGAACCCGGCGGATCTCGGCTTGCCCAGGCAGGAACACCAGCACGCTGCCGGCCTGGTCAGCCAGCGCATGCAGCACGCTGTCCACCACCCGTGGCTCGATGAACTCGCCTGGCTGGAACGGCCGCCCCCAGCGGATATCCACCGGATGCATGCGGCCTTCGCTGCTGACCACCGGGGCATCGTCCAGCAACCGCGACAGGCGCTCGCCTTCCAGGGTCGCGGACATCAGCAGAATCTTCAGTGGCGGGTCGTCACGCAGCAACTCGCGGCCGTTAAGGCTCAGCGCAAGTGCGAGATCGGCATCCAGGCTGCGTTCGTGATATTCGTCGAAAATCAGCAGGCCCACCCCTTCCAGCGCCGGGTCGGCTTGCAGGCGGCGTGTGAGGATGCCTTCGGTCACCACTTCAATACGGGTTTTCGGGCCGACCTTGCTGTCCAGACGGATGCGGTAACCCACCGTTTCCCCAACCTGCTCGCCCAGCTCACTGGCCAGCCGTTCGGCCGCTGCCCGCGCAGCCAGGCGCCGTGGCTCGAGCATGAGGATGCTCTGCCCGGCCAGCCACGGTTCGTGCAGCAGCGCCAGTGGCACGCGGGTGGTCTTGCCAGCGCCAGGCGGCGCTTCAAGCACCACTTCGTCACGGTTTTCCAGAGCCTGGCGCAGGGCGGGCAAGGCAGCATCAATGGGTAATGAAATCATGGTGGTCCTCGAACAGTCTCGCGAGTATAACGGCGAACCCAGCCTGCTCTATCATGGTCTTAACATCAGGTGCAGGCGCTTCGCTTGTCCTGCTGAACACCTTTTCGGAGATTTACATGCGCATCTCGACCCGCGTCATCGGTGGCGCCCTCATCGCCACCCTGCTGACCCAACTGACGGCCTGCGGCACCATTTTCTACCCGGACCGGCGCGGCCAAATCGGCGGCAAGATCGACCCTGTGGTTGCCGCCATGGATGCCATTGGCATCCTGTTCTATGTAATCCCGGGGCTGATTGCCTTCGGTATCGACTTTGCCACCGGCGCCATCTACTACCCAGGTGGCCGCACTGCCCAGGTTGACCCGGCCAAACTGCAAGAAGCCGTCAGCCCGGATGGCAAGGTCGACAACCTGAAGCTGCAAGCCATTCTGGAAAGCGAACTGGGCCAGCGCCTGCCGCTGAACGACCCACGGCTGATCCAGCACCGCGGCAGCATCGAACAACTGGCCAGTATGGGCCTGGTTCCGGCAGCCTGAGCCACACGGACACTGACCACGGATGATCACTACTCCGGCTGAACACCAGCGCCTGCTCCGCCTGGCCACGCGCGCGTCATTGGCGGTGGCCAGCATCTTGGTGCTGAGCAAGGCGCTGGCCTGGTGGCTGAGTGGTTCGGTGAGCCTGCTGGCCGGGCTGACCGACTCGGCACTGGACGCCGTGGCCTCGTTCCTCAACCTGCTGGCGGTGCACTACGCCCTGCGCCCGGCAGACGACGATCACCGGTTCGGCCATGGCAAGGCCGAGGCCTTGGCCGGTATGGCGCAGGCGCTGTTCATCGGTGGCAGTGCGGTGCTGATCGGGGTGCAGGCGGTCGAGCGCCTGTCCACCCCGCAACCGCTGGGTGATACCTCAATCGGAATCGCGGTGATGCTGCTGTCGCTGGTGCTGACGGTCGCCCTGCTGGCGCTGCAGTACAAGGTAATCCGGCTCACCGGCTCTACTGCGGTACGGGCAGATTCACTGCACTACCGTTCTGACTTGTTGCTCAACGGCAGCATTCTGCTGGCCCTGTTGCTGGCGCGTTTTGGCTGGCCGCAGCTGGATGCGCTGTTCGGCCTTGGCATCGCCTTTTACATCCTTTGGAGCGCGCTGCAAATTGCCCGCGAAAGTACGGCGATTCTGATGGACAAAGCGTTACCCGGCGACGTTGGCGAGGACATGGCCGCGCTGGTGCTGGCCGTTGCAGGCGTGAAAGGCGTGCATGACCTGCGCACGCGCGTGTCGGGCAACCAGTGGTTTGTGCAACTGCACCTGGAGCTGCCGGGGCAACTGCCGCTGCATGAGGCACATAGTTTGTGCGTGGAGGCCTCGCGGGTGATCCGCCAGCGTTACCCACAGGCGGACGTGATGGTGCACGCCGACCCGGTATGAGGTAACCCCCCATGCCCCACCGATTACGCAATCCCTTGTAGGCGCGGGTTCATCGCGAAAGGGCCTGGGCTGCTGGCCAATTTCCACCTGCCGATCACCGTTGCCGCCGCTACCGTATTCGCGGGTAAACCCGCTCCTACACAGTTCCGTGCAGGGTTCAGTTGATGCTGTAACCTCGACCACTGAAGCAAGCCCCCAGCGCCCGCTGGTAGTGGCTGAGCACAGTTGCCGCCGGTGCGTACGTCGTCGTCGCCGGGTCGAAGCCTGACTGGCTCACCGCCCAGCGATGGCACTGGTAGCGGTCCTGCTCCTGCTGTTCCTGACCCTGGCCATACATCGGATAGGCCACCACGTCATACCCGCCATTTGCCGGGGCCACCGGCACGGGCGACGGCACGCCGACCGGCGGATTGACCACCACATATTCCTGGCTGTCTGCCAGGTACTGGTAATAGGTATCGGCCACCAGAAAGAACAGCGCACCACCCAACCACACTTCCCGCGCATAAGGTGGCAGGTAATTGACCCGCACGCCGTACGGCGGGGTCACCACGATGTAACTGCCCCCGTGCGGGCGGTACCAGTACCCCCCCGAGTAGAAATAATCAGCGCCCCGGTAGGGTACTTTCCAGTAGCGGTCAGAAAAATGGTCCACCGTGTGCCCCGGGCGATACTGCGGCCCAGGCCCCCAGCCATTGCCGTGGCCATCCGGGCGCCCGTGCCAGTCGCCACCGGGCCGTTGCCCCGGGCCACCGGCTTGCCAGTGGTGATCATCACCGTGGCGGCGGGGAATGTCCTGGTAATACCCCTGGCGCGGCGGTTGGGTCTGGCGCACTTCGTCGCGCGAGTTGAGCGAGCGCCCCGGCCCACCCTCACCTTGCACCTGCTGGCCACGTTCACCGGGCCCTTCGCCGGGCCCTTCAGCCAAGGCCCCAAGGCTGATGCTCAAACCCAGCAAACCAACACCTGCCAACTGCCAGATGCGCGACGTCATGGTGTTCCTCTCGGTAGAAAAAACTGCAACCAACGCCAGTCTACCGCGCCCACCACACAGGCAAATTAAAATTCCCGACATGAAAAAAGGGAGGCCACAGGGCCTCCCTTCAGGAATTGTCGTCCGTGCTCGGCACTTGTGGCGCCGGCTCACCTCACACCGTCTTCTGGAAGGTGTGTAGCCCGGGGGCCTGCAGATCCTGTTGGATGGCTGGCCGCAACCGCCCGCCTAGGGCGCGTCGCCGTGGACTGATGTCCGGGCAGTGATTCTGGTGATAAAGATACCGGACGGGTTGCGACAGAGGATTGCGAATATTGCTCAGATAAATAGCACTTGCGCAATTTTTCACCCTCGATTGATAATTCGCAGCAATCCGAACAGAAAAGGCAAATGCCATGAGCAAACTTGACCGCTACGACCTGAGCATCCTCGCCGAATTGCAGCGCGATGCGCGCATTTCCAACCAGGAACTGGCCGAACGCATCGGCCTGTCGCCATCGCCATGCTCGCGTCGGGTCAAGCAACTGGAGGACGATGGCTACATTTCGCGCCAGGTGGCCCTGCTCGACCGCAAGAAGCTGGGCCTGAGCCTGACCGCCTATGTGTTGATAGGTATGGACCGCCACACCCCGGAGCGCTTTGAAACATTCGAGGCCGCCATCCGCAACCTGCCACAGGTGCTCGAATGCAGCCTGGTCACCGGCATGGATGCGGACTATCAGTTGAAAGTGGTGGTGCCGGACATGGACCACTACCAGAAACTGCTTCTAGGCAGCCTGACGCGTATCGAAGGCGTCACCAGCGTGCGTTCGAGCTTCGTGCTCAACCAGGTGTTGGCCAGCACCGAGCTGCCATTGACCCACCTGCGTTAAGTGCTCACGCCAGCCGGCGTATAATCGGACGTTCAACCCGCCTGGAGAACATCGATGGATCCCGCCGTATTCGAAGAATGGATGATGATCATCCTGGTCACCGTGTTGATCGGGTTCATGGGCTTCATCGTCTGGGACCTGGCGAAAAAGTCCAAGGCAGGCAAGTTCGGCACGCTGATCCTGTTCTTTGTGCTGGGGCTTGGGGTGCTGGCCTTTATCATCAAGAGCGTGGTGGTGGGCTTTCTGGAAGGCGTATAAAACATTTCAGGGCCATTCGCGGGCACGCCCGCTCCCNTGTGGGAGCGGGCGTGCCCGCGAACAGGCCCTGACCTGAACTAAAGCTTGGCAGGGACCTCCCGCCAGCAACCCTGCCCCAGCCCATCCAGCGCCCAGTCACCAATGCGCACGCGCACCAGGCGCAAGGTCGGCAAGCCCACTGCTGCCGTCATCCGCCGCACCTGACGGTTACGCCCTTCGCGAATCACCAGCTCCAGCCAGCTGGTCGGCACGCTCTTGCGAAAGCGTACCGGCGGGTTACGCGGCCACAGCTCGGGTTCTTCCAGGCGCCGCGCCTCAGCCGGCAAGGTCGGCCCATCATTCAGCGCCACACCATCGCGCAAACGCTGCAACTGCTCGTCACTCGGTTCGCCTTCCACCTGGACCCAGTAGGTCTTGGCCAGCTTGTGCTTCGGGTCGGCAATCCGCGCCTGCAACCCGCCATCGTTGGTCAGCAACAGCAAGCCTTCACTGTCACGGTCCAGCCGCCCGGCCGGGTACACGCCCGGGATGTCGATGAAGTCCTTGAGCGTCGCGCGCCCTTCACCGTCGCTGAACTGGGTCAGCACGTCGAACGGTTTGTTGAACAGGATCAGGCGAGGCTCAGCAGGTGGCGCCTTGGCCTGGCGACGTGGGCCGGCGGCAGGCCGCGCCTGGGGGCGGCGCGGCTTGTTACGGGGTGGCAGTGACATGAATCCTCAGCGGAACGGCGGCTCATCGAAGCTGCGCAGTTTACGCGAGTGCAGCGAGTTCAGCTCGGTGCGCAGCAGGTCGAGGGCGGCAATGCCGATCTTCAGGTGCTGGCTGACCGCCCGGTTGTAGAAGGCGTTGGCCGAACCTGGCAGTTTGATCTCGCTGTGCAGCGGCTTGTCGGACACACACAGCAAGGTGCCGTAAGGCACGCGCAAACGGTAGCCCTGGGCAGCAATGGTGCCGCTTTCCATGTCCACCGCCACGGCACGCGACAGGTTGATCAGCGGGCGTTCCTGGGCCCAGCGCAACTCCCAGTTGCGGTCGTCGTAGGTCAGCACGGTGCCGGTGCGCAGGCGCTTTTTCAACTGCTCGCCACGCTCGCCAGTGACCTGTGCGGCAGCCTCCTGCAAGGCCATCTGCACTTCGGCCAGGGCCGGGATCGGGATATTCGGCGGCACGACCCGGTCGAGAATGCCGTCACGGCGCATGTAGGCGTGTGCCAGCACGTAGTCGCCGATGGTCTGCGACTGCCGCAGGCCGCCGCAGTGGCCGATCATCAGCCAGCAATGCGGGCGCAGCACGGCCAGGTGATCGGTGATGTTCTTGGCGTTGGACGGGCCGACACCAATGTTGACCAAGGTAACGCCATTGCCGTCGGCGGCGATCAGGTGGTAGGCCGGCATCTGGAAGCGGTGCCAGACCACGCTGGCCACCAGAGCCTGGGTTTCGCCATGGTCCATGCCCTTTTCGATCACGACGTTGCCCGGCAGCACCATACGCACGAAGCGCGAGTCGTCACGCAGCTGTTCCAGGCCATGGCTGATGAACTGGTCGACATAGCGGTGGTAGTTGGTCAGCAGGATCCACGGCTGTACATGGCGCCAGTCGCTGCCGGTGTAGTGCACCAGGCGGCGCAGCGAGAAGTCGACCCGCGCGGCATCGAACAATGCCAGTGGCATGATTTCAGCATGGTCCCAGTCGTACAGGCCATCAGCGATGTTGTCGGTGGCCGCCGACAGGTCGGTGCTGGGGAACACCCGCGCCAACTGCGCAGCAGTAATGCCGCTGCCAGCCAATTCGTCGCCCTGGTCGACCACATAGGGGTAAGGGATGTTCTGCTCGCTGACGCCGACTTCTACCGTAACGGTGTAGTCATGCATCAGCGGGCGCAGTTGCTCCAGCAGGTAGCCACGGAACGCAGCGGGCTGAGTGACGGTGACGCTGTAGGTGCCGGCAACCTGGACCTTGGCATAAGCGCGGGTGGTGGCGGCGACTTCGCCATGGCTGTAGTAGGTCAGGCGCAGTGCCGGGTAGCGGAACAGGTCGCGCTCATCGGTATCGGGCTCGGTACGGTCCTTCAGGTAACGCTTCAGGGCCTGACTCAGGGCACCTGTGGCCTGTTCATGCAAGGCCGCCAGACGGTCGACGGCCTGTTCGGGGGTATCAACGACTACAAAAGCGTGGCTCACACTGTGCTTCCTGTCTGGACATGCATGTGATCCATCTTGCCTGCCTTCTTGGTTAAATACACCCCCATTGATCGGTGTTGGGTGCATTCGCGGGCAAGCCCGCTGCTACAGCGGCCAGGCTGGTGTAGCCCTTGATACCAATGCCGCCACATCCACACCTCGAGGCAGCGCCCCGTACACCCGGCCACCACCGGCCAAGCGGCTGCCGATAAACGCATCACTGACCTCTGTATTCCCCGCCTCCAGCAGCAGCTTGGCCTGCAATGCCAGGGCAATATCCTCGGTCAGTTGCCGCGCGCGGTACTGCATGTCACCGGTGTCGGCAAACGCACCCTTGAGGTTGCCGATATGCGCCGCCAGGCGCGGGTCGCCATGCCCGTCACCCAGCTCGACAAACAGTGCATCGAGTACGCCCGGCTCCTTGGACAAGGCCCGCAGCACATCCAGGCACTGCACGTTGCCCGAGCCCTCCCAGGTCGAGTTGACCGGTGCCTCGCGGTACAGCCGTGGCAGAATGCTGTCTTCCACATAACCCGCGCCACCCAGGCATTCGGCGGCCTCGTTGATCATGGCCGGCGCACGTTTGCAGATCCAGTACTTGCCCACCGCCGTGACCAGCCGGGCGAAATGCGCCTGCTGCGGGTCGTCCAGTTGCTCCAGCGCCTGGCCCATGCGCAAGCTCAGGGCAAGCGCAGCCTCGCTTTCCAGGGCCAGGTCGGCCAGCACGTTCTGCATCAATGGCTGCTCGTTCAGCACCCGCCCGCCGACCTTGCGATGCGCGCAATGGTGGGCCGCCTGCGTCAACGCCTGGCGCATCAGTGCGCTGGAGCCGACCATGCAGTCGAACCGGGTCATGGCGACCATCTCGATGATGGTCGGCACGCCGCGGCCCTCTTCGCCAATCATCCACGCCAGCGCACCGCGGAACTCCACCTCGCTGGAGGCATTGGAGCTGTTGCCCAGCTTGTTCTTCAGACGCTGGATATAGAACTGGTTGCGGTTGTCATCGGGGCGATGGCGCGGCAGCAGGAAGCAGCTCAGGCCTTTTTCGGTTTGTGCCAAGGTCAGGAAAGCGTCGCACATCGGCGCCGAGCAGAACCACTTGTGGCCAACCAGCTCATAAGCCTGCCCCGGGCCTGGCGCACCGACCGGATAGGCCCGGGTAGTGTTGGCGCGCACATCGGTGCCGCCCTGCTTTTCGGTCATGGCCATGCCCAGGGTGACCCCGGCCTTGTGCCGGTCGCCAATGTTGCGCGGGTCATATTCGCAGGCAAGGACCTTTGGCAGCCAGTATTCAGCCAGCTCAGGCTGCAGGCGCAATGCCGGCACGGCGGCAAAGGTCATGGTCAGCGGGCAGCCGGTGCCGGCCTCGGCCTGGCTGTGCAGGTAGGTCATCGAAGCCCGTGCAACATGGGCGCCAGCACGGGGCTCGGCCCATGGCAAAGACGGCAGGCCATGTTCGACGGCGGTACGCATCAGCTCATGGTAGGCCGGGTGGAACTCGACCAGGTCGATGCGATGGCCATAGCGGTCGTGGCTGCTGAACTCGGGTTTGTGCGCGTTGGCCAGGAAGCCTGCCTGCATCAGCGGGCCGCCGGCCAGGGCACCATAGGCGTCGATCCGCGACTCGGCCCAGCCCGCGCCAAAACGCCTTGACCATTCTTGCAATGGCAGGTCGAGGCGGTACAGGTTGGCACCGTCGAGCGGCGGCGGCTGGTTGGTGACTTCGTGGGTTTCAGCGTACTGGTGCAGGCTCATCGGGGGGCTCCTGGATCCGGGTAGGCTTGAAAGACCCAGTGAAGCACTGCTTGCGGGGTAGTCAAAGGGGTATTAATGACTAAACGTGTGGTTGCAGGCGTGCGCGCGCGTAGGAGCGGGTTTACCCGCGAATACGGTGGCGGCGGCAACGGTGAACGGCGGCTGGATATCGGCCAGCAGACCCGGCCCTTTCGCGGGTGAACCCGCTCCTACAACGACCTGTGCATGTTTAGGAGCGGGTTTACCCGCGAATACGGTGGTGGCGGCAACGGTGAACGGCGGGTGGAAACTGGCCAGCAGGCGCGGCCCTTTCGCGGGCAAGCCCGCGCCTACAGGCTGTGCGCTACAGCGAGCGCCGCACCTGCAGCAGGTTCGGGCTCATCTGCACCTGCGAAATCGCCACATTCAAACTCAACTCGAAGCGGCTGCCCAACCCGCGCGTCGATTCATGCGCCAATCTGGCCCCCAGCAACTCTCCCATCTGCCGGCAAATCGACAACCCAATCCCCAAACCGCCATACCGCCGGGTCATCGAACCGTCGACCTGGAAGAACCGCTGGTACAGGGTCGACTGCTCCAGATCATCGAAACCGATACCGCTGTCGCTGACGGTAAAGGTCAACGCCAGATCATCCGGCCCCACCCGGCGGCCGCGCACCTGGATCATCACACCGCCCTGATGGGTGAACTTCAAACCGTTGTCCACCAGGCAACCCAGGCAGTGCGCCAGTTTCTGCCCGTCACCGAGCAACCCGTCCGGCAGGTCGGCCGGAATATCCAGGCTCAGGTACAAGCCTTTGCCCAGCGCCTGCCCGGCATAACCGGCGCGCAAGCCTTGCAACAGGGCGCGCAGGCTGAACGGTGCCGGCTGCGCCCGCAGGCGGCCGGCCTGCAATTCGGACAGGGTAAGAATGGCATCGACCATATCCATCATGCCTTGGGCAGACCCCACTGCCGTGTGATGGTACTGAGCCATTTCAGCCCCCATCGGTAGGGTGTGCATCAGCTCGAGCGAGCCAATCACCCCATTCATCGGGGTGCGCAGTTCATGCGTCACGCTGGCCAGGAACTCGTCCTTCAGACGATTGCTCCTGGCCAGTTGCAGGTTCAGTTGCTCCAGCGTACGCCCAGTGTCGCGCAAGGTCTGTGCCTGCTGCTCGCGCAGGCTGTTGATGCGGTCGGCCAGCGCCAGCGACAGCAAAGCCACTTCCAAGGCCGAACCGAGCTGGCTGGCATACATGGTGATGAACACGTTCGGCAGGTAGCCCAGCACCATCAAGGTGTTGACCAGACCACCCAGCAGGAACGCCGTCCAGGCGATGATGAACCAGCGCGCCACTCGAAAGCCGCGCCACCAGGCATAAAGGCCGGCGCTGAAAACGCTTATGGTGAACAGCAGCGCCAGCAGCGTGGCCATGCGCAGCGCAATGCCGTAGGGCATGCTCACCGCCAGTACCATGACCAGCGCGCCACCCAGCATCAGCAGTTGCAACAGGCGGTCGAAACCACGGCTGATGCTGCCCAATTGCAGGAAGTGCCGGGCGAACTGGCAACCGAACAGGCCGGCTGCACCGATGAACAAAGGCGTGGAGGCATTCGCCCACCAAGGGCTGTCTGGCCAGAAATAGGCTACACCGGCGCCGTTCACCGAGACCTGGTAAAGGCCGAACGAAGCGATGTAAAGGATGTAATAGAGGTAGCTGACGTCACGCACGCTGAGGTAGATGAACAGGTTGTACACCAGCATCACCAGCAACACGCCGTAGATCATCCCCAGCACATACAGGCGCGTGGGCTGCTCTTCCAGATAGGCTTCAGGGGACCATAGTGCCAGCGGCGCTTGCACCGAACCCTGGCTTTGCAGTCGCAGGTACGCGGTGGTCACCTTGCCAGGTGGCAGTTGCAGTTCGAACAAGTAGTTGTTCTGCCGGATCTGTCGGCTGTCGTAGGGCAAGGCATCGCCCGTGCGCTGCGCCAGGCGGTACAAGCCGCTGCTGTCAGGCAAATACAGTTCGAGGTGATCCAGCGGCGGGTAGGCCAGCTCCAGCAGCCATTGCCGCGGGGCTGCGCTGGGCACGGCAACGGGGCGCAGCTCGACCTTGAGCCAGAACACCGAGGTGGAGTAACCGGCGTTCAGCACATCCTCACGGTGGGGCTGAAAGTATTTGGCAAACCCGGGGGCACTGACCTGAGCGATGCTGGCATTGCCATCGGGGTCTTCATAAACCTGCATGGCCTTGCCCAGTGGGAGATGCCGGGTAGCGTCGTCGAAATCGACCGCTCCGGCCAGCACGGGCAGCAAACCCATAAGCACAATCAGCAAATAGCGCATACAGCCCCAGCATGGCCTGCCCGGTCGCGTCGCGGTAGCCTCCCATCCGTTTGAGACGACGTGATCCTGCAGCACCCGTTTGTCGAGTTATCCGAGCACTCTAGCATAGCCTCACAACCTGGCAATCGGCCACATAAAAACACAAAGAAAAGGCTCTAAATCAATGCTTTCAAAAGAAAACCAATCAGTAACCTGACCGATCGATCAGTAAAACTCGTTTGTCGGACGATCCGCCCAAACAGGTTTGGTGGTAAGCTCGCCGACCATGAATACCTACAGCTCCCGCCCCGTTGTCCTCTGTCTCTCCGGCCACGACCCCAGTGGCGGCGCCGGCTTGCAGGCAGATATCGAAGCCCTGATCGCCCAAGGCTGCCACGCTGCACCTGCAGTGACCGCCCTGACCGTGCAGGATACCGTCAACGTTTCCGACTTCCGCGTGCTCGAGCGCGAGTGGGTGCTGGCCCAGGCCAACGCCGTGCTGGCCGACTCCACGGTGGCCGCCGTCAAGTTGGGCATGCTCGGCTCGATCGAGATGGTCGACACCGTCGCCGAACTGCTGGCCGCCCACCCCCACCTGCCGCTGGTCTGCGACCCGGTGCTGCGTGCCGGTGGCGGTGGCCGCCTGGGCAAGGACGAAGTGGGCTATGCCCTGCGCGAACGCCTGCTGCCGCTGGCGACCATCGCCACGCCGAACCTGCCCGAAGCACGCATCCTCGCCGAACTGCCCGAAGGCAGCGCTGACGAATGTGCCGAGAAACTGTTGCCGTTCTGTAGACACCTGCTGATTACCGGCGGTCACGGCGACGAAGACGAAATCCACAACCGCCTGTACACCCAGGACGGCCAGCACTTCACCTGGACGTGCCAGCGCCTGCCAGGCAGCTACCACGGCTCGGGCTGCACCCTGGCCAGCGCCCTGGCCGGCCGCCTGGCGCTCGGCGAGCAGCTGGAAAGCGCCGTGCGCACCGCCCTGGACTACACCTGGCGCACCCTGCGTGACGCCGAGCAACTGGGCAAGGGCCAGTACGTGCCGCGCCGCCTGCCCCTGGACTTCTGCTCCTGATACGAGGCCTTCAATGAAGCTACGCGGTCTGTACGCCATCACCGACAGCCAGCTGCTCGCCGGCCGTTTCCTGTCCCATGTCGAGGCGGCCCTGGAAGGCGGCGTGTGCCTGCTGCAGTACCGCGACAAGAGCGACGATGCAGCGCGCCGCCTGCGTGAAGCCGAAGGGCTGATGAAGCTCTGCGAGCGTTACGGCACCCAGTTGCTGATCAACGATGACGCCGAACTGGCCGCCCGCCTGGGTGTCGGCGTGCACCTGGGCCAGACCGACGGCCCGCTGACCCCGGCCCGCGCACTGCTCGGCCGTCAGGCAATCATCGGCTCCACCTGCCACGCCAGCCTCGAACTGGCCGCCCAGGCTGCCAGCGAAGGCGCCAGCTACGTGGCCTTTGGCCGCTTTTTCAATTCTGTCACCAAGCCGGGCGCGCCCGCTGCCAATGTCGGCCTGCTTGAGCAGGCCCGCGCCCAGGTGAAACTGCCGATCGCCGTGATCGGTGGCATCACCCTCGACAACGCCGCCCCGCTGGTCGCCCACGGTGCCGACCTGCTGGCGGTGATCCACGGCTTGTTCGGTGCCGACAGCGCGCAGGAAGTCACCCGCCGCGCCCGCGCCTTCAACGCCTTGTTCGCATCCTGATTCGAGAGATACTGCCATGTCCCGTTCCGAAGCCCTGTTCGCCCAAGCCCAGAAGCACATCCCTGGCGGTGTCAACTCGCCAGTCCGCGCTTTCAAGAGCGTTGGCGGCACGCCGCTGTTCTTCAAGCATGCCGAAGGCGCCTATGTCGTTGACGAGGACGACAAACGCTACGTCGACTACGTCGGCTCCTGGGGCCCGATGATTCTCGGCCACGGCCACCCGGACGTGCTGGACTCGGTACGCAAGCAGCTGGAGCATGGCCTGTCCTACGGCGCGCCGACCGCCATGGAAACCGAGATGGCCGACCTGGTCTGCTCGATCGTCCCGTCGATGGAAATGGTGCGCATGGTCAGCTCGGGCACTGAAGCCACCATGAGTGCCATCCGACTGGCACGTGGCTACACTGGCCGTGATGCCATCATCAAGTTCGAAGGCTGCTACCACGGCCACTCCGACAGCCTGCTGGTAAAAGCCGGCTCCGGCTTGCTGACCCAAGGCGTGCCAAGTTCGGCAGGCGTGCCAGCGGACTTCGCCAAGCACACCCTGACCCTGCCGTTCAACGACATCGCCGCCGTCGAGAAGACCCTGGCCGACGTTGGCCAGACCGTGGCCTGCATCATCGTGGAGCCAGTGGCCGGCAACATGAACTGCGTACCACCGGCACCGGGTTTCCTCGAGGGCCTGCGCGAGCAATGCGACAAGCATGGCGTGGTGCTGATCTTCGACGAAGTGATGACCGGTTTCCGCGTCTCGCTCGGCGGCGCCCAGGGCCATTACGGCATCAAGCCGGACCTGTCGACCTTCGGCAAGATCGTCGGTGGCGGCATGCCGGTCGGCTGTTTCGGCGGCAAGCGTGAAATCATGGGCTGCATCGCCCCGCTCGGCCCGGTCTACCAGGCCGGCACCCTGTCGGGCAATCCGCTGGCCATGGCCGCCGGCCTGACCACCCTCAAGCTGATCAGCCGCCCAGGCTTCCACGCCGAGCTGACCGACTACACCAGCCGCATGCTTGACGGCCTGCAGCAACGCGCCGATGCCGCTGGTGTGCCATTCGTCACCACCCAGGCCGGTGCCATGTTCGGCCTGTACTTCAGCGGCGCCGACGATATCGTCACCTTCGAAGACGTGATGGCCAGCGATGCCGAGCGCTTCAAGCGCTTCTTCCACCTGATGCTCGACGGTGGCGTGTACCTGGCACCGAGCGCATTCGAGGCGGGCTTCACCTCCATCGCCCATGGCGACAAGGAGCTGCAGATCACCCTGGATGCGGCTGAGAAAGCCTTTGCTGCCCTGAAGTGATGGCCAGCCTGTACCGGCCTCTTCGCGAGCAAACCCACGCCTACACTCATGAAAGCGACGCCCCCTTGTAGGCGCGGGTTCACCCGCGAAGAGGCCGGTACAGGCAATAATTACGCACGCACAATCAGCTGACTTCCCCAACCAAGCAGAAATTCGAGTAAAACTTTGTAAGGTTGGCGCTGCTTATCCCATAATGTGCCACCAGAGACATTGGCCGCAGCTTTGCAGAGGTAAGTCGATCCCCATGAACCGCACCGGCCGCGCCCTGACCCTGGGCTGCCTGTTGCTTCTTCAGCCCCTGCTGGCCCTGGCGGAGGGCGGTAACTCGTTGCTGATTCCGGCGACGGGCCGCTGCACCTTGAACGTTCAGCCTGAAGACCTGGCAAACGCCCTCAAGGCCTGCGAGCAGACGGCGACTGCGGGGGATGCCCAGGCGCAATTCGAACTGGGCGAGTATTACTACACGCAAACGCCAAAAAACCTGGGCAAAGCCCTGGACTGGTTCCAGAAGGCATCGCTGCAAGGCCAAGCCGACGCCCAATACCGTCTGGGTGCCATGTTCTTCCATGGCGAAGGGGTCAAGGCCAACAACGTACAGGCCTACATCCTGCTGAAAATGGCTGCGGTCAACGGCGCCGAAGATGCGCTGGACATGGCCGACGAAGTGACCGAGCAAATGCCCCGTGACGAACTGGAGCATGCCACCCAGGTGCTCGGCCAGATTTTCCGCAAGTACCTGCTCGAACTGCAGAACGCCGAAGGGCGCACGCCGTTCTCGCCGCTTCCCTGAAGGTCACTTTTCCGGCATTGGCATCGGGAACGGCATCACATTGCCGCCGCCCTTGGCCTCGCTGATCTTCGCCGTGCCCAGGCGCTCCACCTCATCGATGCGCACAATCGAGTGCATCGGCACGAAACTGCGGACCACTCCGTCGAACTGGCTCTTGAGCTTCTCCTCACTCGGGTCCACTACCAGTTGCGAGCGCTCGCCGAACACAAACTCCTCGATTTCCAGAAAGCCCCACAGGTCACTCTGGTAGATCTGCTTGGCGTACATCTCGAAGACCTGACCCTGGTTCAGGAAGATCACTTTATAGATGGCGGGTTCGCGTTTGCTCATGTTCGGCCAGATAACACATGCGTAAGAAAAGGTGGGCATGATACCTGTTCTGGCCTGTTCACGGGTGAACCCGCGCCCACAGGATCCCCACCGGCCTTGCCGGAGCGGGTTGACCCGCGGGGAGGCCAGAACAGCCCGTACATACCGTTGAACGTTTCAGTGCTTTCGCCACTGCCATTCAAGGGTTATTCTTGAGTTCAACTCCATCGCCGTCGAGCGGCTAAAAACGACCTTGAACGCACCCATAGAACCCCATCGCTTCATCCTCGAACCCTTCGAGGCCCACCGTTTCGCCAACTTGTGCGGCCAGTTCGACGAGCACCTGCGCCTGATCGAACAGCGCCTGGCCATCGAGATCCGCAACCGCGGCAATCAGTTCGAACTGATCGGCGAACCCAGGACCACCTCCGCTGCCGAACAGCTGCTGCGCCGTCTCTATCGCGAGACCAAGGCCACCGACCTGTCACCGGAAACCGTGCACCTGTACCTGCAGGAATCGGCTGTCGAAAACATCGACAACCCGGCCGTCAACGAGGTCAGCGTGTCGCTGCGCACGCGCAAGGGCAACATTCGCCCGCGCGGGCTCAACCAGCAGCGCTACGTCAAGGAAATCCTGGCCAACGACATCAATTTCGGCATCGGCCCGGCCGGTACCGGCAAGACCTACCTGGCCGTAGCCTGCGCCGTGGACGCGCTGGAGCGCGAACAGGTGCGCCGCATCCTGCTGGTGCGCCCGGCGGTCGAGGCGGGTGAAAAGCTCGGTTTCCTGCCCGGCGACCTGGCACAGAAAATCGACCCGTACCTGCGCCCGCTTTACGACGCCCTGTACGAAATGCTCGGCTTCGAACACGTGGCCAAGCTGATCGAACGCCAGGTGATCGAAATCGCCCCTCTGGCCTACATGCGTGGCCGCACCCTGAACAACAGTTTCATCATCCTCGACGAAAGCCAGAACACCACGCTTGAGCAGATGAAGATGTTCCTGACCCGCATCGGCTTCGGCTCTACCGCGGTGATCACCGGTGACATCACCCAGGTCGACCTGCCCCGTGGCACCAAGTCGGGCCTGGCGCACGTGATCGAGGTGCTGAAGGACGTTCCGGGGATCAGCTTTACCCATTTCCAACCCAAGGATGTGGTTCGTCACCCACTGGTTCAGCGTATCGTCGAAGCCTACGACCGCTTCGAAGCCCGCCAGTCCAAGCCCGAGGCGCCCGGCAAAGATGCTTGAACTTGATATCCAACGGGCCACGGATGCTGCCACGCCAGAAGACGCCGCCTTGCGCCGCTGGTGTGAATTGGCGTTGCGCCAGCGCAGCGCCGACTCGGAAATGACCATTCGCCTGGTCGACGAAGCCGAAGGCCGGGAGCTGAACCATACCTACCGGCACAAGGACTACGCGACCAATGTGTTGTCGTTCCCGGCCGATGTGCCCGATGAGCTGCTCGATATCCCGCTGCTGGGCGACCTGGTCATCTGTGTAGCGGTGGTCGAGCGCGAAGCGGCCGAACAAGGCAAATCGCTGGAAGCGCACTGGGCACACCTGGTCATCCACGGTTGCCTGCACTTGCTCGGCTATGACCACATCGAAGATGAGGAGGCTGAGGAAATGGAAAGCCTGGAACGGGAATTGCTGGCAGAACTGGGTCACCCTGACCCGTATGCCGATGATGAAACCGACTCAATCACACACTGATACACGAAGGATCACGAGAACCGCCATGAGCGAAGATCGATCGAGCAACGGGCAGAAGTCCTGGCTGGGTAAACTGACCCAGGCTTTTGCCCATGAGCCGAAAAACCGCCAGGAGCTGCTTGAGCTGCTGCGCGAAGCCCATCAGAACAAATTGCTGGACAGCGAAGCGCTGACCATCGTCGAAGGCGCCATTCAGGTCGCCGACCTGCAGGTTCGCGACATCATGGTGCCGCGCTCGCAGATGAACAGCATCAAGGCCGGCCAGTCGCCTCGCGAGTTCCTGCCGGCGGTGATCGACGCCGCGCACTCGCGCTACCCGGTAATCGGCGAAAGCCATGACGATGTGCTCGGGATCCTGCTCGCCAAAGACTTGCTGCCGTTGATCCTCAAGGAGAACGGCGACAGCTTCAACATCAAGGACCTGCTGCGCCCGGCCACCTTCGTACCCGAGTCCAAGCGCCTGAACGTGTTGCTGCGTGAATTCCGCGCCAACCACAACCACATGGCCATCGTCATCGACGAATATGGCGGCGTGGCGGGCCTGGTCACCATCGAGGACGTGCTGGAACAGATCGTCGGCGATATCGAAGACGAGCACGACGTCGAGGAAGACAGCTACATCAAACCACTGCCCAGCGGTGATTTCCTGGTCAAAGCGCTTACCCCGATCGAGAACTTCAACGAGTTCTTCGACAGCGAGTTCTCCGATGACGAGTTCGACACGGTCGGCGGCCTGGTGATGAGCGCCTTTGGCCACCTGCCCAAGCGCAACGAAACCACTGAGATCGGGTCTTACAAGTTCCGTATTCTCAACGCCGACAGCCGGCGGATACACTTGCTGCGCCTGACCCCGATCACCCGTTAAGGACAAACATGCGTTGGATCACCCGCCCCGGCTGGCCCGGTAACCTGCTGGCCCTGGCGGCCGGTGCTTCCACCCTCCTGGCCCTGGCGCCGTTCGACATCTGGCCGTTGGCGGTGCTGTCCATCGCAGTGCTCTACCTTGGCCTGCGCGAGCTCAGCCCGCGCCAGGCCATGTGGCGTGGCTGGTGGTTTGGGTTCGGCCTGTATGGCGCCGGCACCTGGTGGATCTACGTCAGCATGAACACCTACGGCGGCGCCTCGCCGCTGTTGGCAATCGTGTTGCTGCTGGCGTTCTTCGCCGCACTGGCCTGGTTCTTCGCCCTGCCCACCTGGCTATGGGCGCGCTGGCTACGCCGCAACGAAGCACCACTGGCCGACGCCTTGTGCTTCGCCGCCCTCTGGTTACTGCAAGAGGCCTTCCGCGGCTGGTTCCTGACCGGCTTCCCCTGGCTCTACGCCGGCTATAGCCAACTGGACGGCCCGTTGGCCGGCCTTGCGCCGCTGGGCGGCGTCTGGCTGATTTCCTTCACCCTCGCCCTCACCGCCGCCCTGCTGTGCAACCTGCACCGCCTGCGCACCCGCCCCTCGTTTCTGGCCGTGGCCAGTGTGCTGTTGCTGGCCCCCTGGGGGCTGGGCCTGGCGCTCAAGGGCCATGCCTGGACCATTCCGGCAGGCGAGCCGCTGAAAGTGGCAGCGATCCAGGGCAACGTCGAGCAGGACCTGAAATGGGACCCCGCGCACATCGACGCGCAACTGGCGCTATACCGCGACCTGAGCTTCAGTTCCAGGCCGGTGGACCTGCTGGTGTGGCCGGAAACCGCCGTTCCGGTGCTCAAGGACCAGGCCCAGGGCTACATCGACGTGATGGGCCGCTTCGCTGCCGAGCGCCATTCGGCACTGATCACGGGCGTGCCGGTGCGTGAAGAAGTGCACCACCAGCGCCGCTACTACAACGGCATCACCGTCACTGGCGAAGGCGATGGCACCTACCTCAAGCAGAAGCTGGTGCCATTTGGCGAGTATGTGCCGCTGCAAGACGTGCTGCGTGGGGCCATCGAGTTCTTCAACCTGCCCATGTCGGACTTCGCCCGCGGCCCGGAAGATCAGCCGCTGCTGCAGGCCAAGGGCTACCAGATTGCGCCTTACATCTGCTACGAGGTGGTCTACCCCGAGTTCGCCGCCGGCCTGGCTGCGCGTAGCGACCTGCTGCTGACCATCAGCAACGACACCTGGTTCGGCAAATCGATCGGCCCCTTGCAGCACCTGCAGATGGCGCAGATGCGCGCGCTGGAAGCCGGCCGCTGGATGATCCGCGCCACCAACAACGGCGTGACCGCGCTGATCGACCCGTTTGGCCGCATTACCACGCAGGTTCCGCAGTTCCAGCAGGCCGTGCTGTATGGCGAGGTGGTGCCGATGCAGCAGCTGACGCCTTACCTGCAATGGCGCTCATGGCCGCTGGCAATTGTCTGTGCGTTGCTGCTGGGCTGGGCGTTGCTGGCAGGGCGTATTGCAAAAACCGTCTGATTGGCGATACGCGGCCACTGTGGGAGCGGGTTTACCCGCGAATACGGTAGTCGCGGCAACGTGAACGGCGGGTGGAGATTGGCCGGCAGGGCAGGCCCTTTCGCGGGCAAGCCCGCTCCTACAGGGGATTATGTAAGCCGGTGAATCAGTAGAACACCCGATACCCCACCAACCCCACCACTTCATTGAACAACTGCCCGCTCTGCCACATCGCCCGGCTCTCTGGCAGCAGACCGCCAAACGGCCGCGCATGATCGCGCCCAAGAAACCCCACCGGCGCCGGCACCACCTCAAAACCCGCCTTTTCAAAACTCCAGCGGGAACGCTGCATATGCCAGGCCTGGGTCACCAGCACCACCCGGCGAAACCCCAAAGGCTGCAGCACCTTGGCCGTGAGCTGAGCATTTTCCCAGGTCGTGCGGCTGGCCTCTTCGCGCCATTTCACCTCGACCGCGAAATCTTCATGCAGGCGTTCCGCCATCAGCCTCGCCTCGCTGGGCGGCGTGCCGTAATGCAACCCACCACTGGTCAACACTGGCAGGCCCGAGGCCTTGGCCAGCCGCGCGGCAAAGCGCATACGTTCCAGTGCCGTGGCCGTGGGCTGGTCACTGCCACCCCAGGCCGGGTCCCCGCGCTCGCGCCCGGCGCCCAGCACCACAATGGCATCCGCCCGGTTCGCCAGGCCGGCCCAGTCGCTCACGGCCAGCGGCGGCTCACTTTCCAGCACACGGGCGGTTTCCTGCACCACCAGCGGCAGGCTCATCAACCACAGGCCACCCAGCCCTACGCTAAAGCAAAGCGCCGCCAACCGTGGCCGCCGCGTACGCAGCCACCATGCCGCAAGCAGCAGCAAAAACAGCACGCCCGGCGGCATCAGCCATTGTTTGATGAAGAATCGGATCGGCATCGGCCACACCTCCTTGGCAGGCGTGCAGCCTAGAAGGATCGACGCCGGTCAACAAGTGCGTACCGGCGTCGATCTTGAGTTGTGTGATAGTGAAGAACCGGCGCGCGATAGCCTGCGCCTGGCGTCCTGAACGGCTAGCGATGTGGCAGCGTCCTGGATCTCGCCGTACTGGCGGGGCGTTTCTTGTCCTTGAGCCAGATGATCTTGGCCGATGTCGGCTCCGCTTGTGGGTAACTGCCGACAGCGGCATTGTGGCGCTCCGGAAGGGATTCCAGGTAGGCCTTGATCACTTCGAACTCCGCGTGGCTCAGGCCACGCAACTCAAGCTCAGCTGGCATCTCGTCGCGCAATCGCACCGAGGTCCTGGCCGTTTCCAGTGCCAGGCCAAGCCGGTCGATCAGGCGCTCGTAAAGCTCCGGTCTGATTGCGGGTAGCTGCGTCTCTCCCATCCGTTCACCTCATTGAAGGTAAGAATATCTCCCCCCACACCTGAGCTTAGCGTCGCTGCAAAAAGCAGCCGTGCGCCGCGACCAGCGGCCATTCGCAACGAAGGTTTCCCACGATGCGCGGCGCTGCTGTATGCTACGGCGTTCACTCTAAACGACACCGGAGTGCCGGACGCAGCGAGGTTCCGCTGCCTGGAACAAGGTCTCTTCTCTCTCAGCCAAAAGTAGCCATGCACGAACAATACACGCCCCGTGATATCGAAGCCGCCGCCCAGAAGTTCTGGGACGAGCAACAATCGTTCGCTGTTACCGAACAGCCAGGCAAAGACACCTACTATTGCCTATCGATGTTCCCGTACCCGAGCGGCAAGCTACACATGGGCCACGTGCGCAACTACACCATCGGTGACGTGATTGCCCGCTACCAGCGCATGCTGGGCAAGAACGTCCTGCAGCCGATGGGCTGGGACGCTTTCGGCATGCCCGCGGAAAACGCGGCGATGAAAAACAACGTCGCCCCGGCCAAGTGGACGTACGAAAACATCGACTACATGAAGACCCAGCTCAAGAGCCTGGGTCTGGCCATCGACTGGGCACGTGAAGTCACCACCTGCAAACCCGACTACTACCGTTGGGAGCAGTGGCTGTTCACCCGCCTGTTCGAAAAAGGCATCATCTACCGCAAGAACGGTACCGTGAACTGGGACCCGGCGGACCAGACCGTACTGGCCAACGAACAAGTCATCGACGGCCGTGGCTGGCGTTCGGGCGCGCTGATCGAAAAGCGCGAAATCCCGATGTACTACTTCCGCATCACCGATTACGCCGACGAGCTGCTGGAGAGCCTCGACGAGCTGCCGGGCTGGCCTGAGCAGGTCAAGACCATGCAGCGCAACTGGATTGGCAAATCGCGCGGCATGGAAGTCCAGTTCCCGTACGACCAGGCCAGCATCGGCCACGAAGGCACCCTCAAGGTCTTCACCACCCGTCCGGACACGCTGATGGGCGCCACCTACGTCGCCGTCGCCGCCGAGCACCCGCTGGCCACCCAGGCTGCGCAGGGCAACCCGGCGCTGCAGGCGTTCATCGATGAGTGCAAGAGCGGCAGCGTTGCCGAAGCCGACATGGCCACCCAGGAGAAGAAAGGCATGGCCACTTCCCTGCTGGTCGAGCACCCGCTGACTGGCGAGAAGCTGCCAGTATGGGTCGCCAACTACGTGCTGATGCACTACGGTGATGGCGCGGTCATGGCCGTGCCGGCCCACGACGAGCGCGACTTCGAGTTCGCCCACAAGTACAACCTGCCAGTCAAGGCTGTGGTGCGCACCAGCGCTGGCGATGAAGTCGGCAGCGAGTGGCAGGCCGCCTATGGCGAGCACGGCCAGCTGATCAACTCCGCCGAGTTCGACGGCCTGGACTTTGCTGGTGCCTTCGACGCCATCGAAGCGGCCCTGATCCGCAAGGAACTGGGCAAATCGCGTACCCAGTTCCGCCTGCGCGACTGGGGTATCAGCCGCCAGCGCTACTGGGGCTGCCCGATCCCGATCATCCACTGCCCGTCCTGCGGCGACGTCCCGGTGCCGGAAGACCAGCTGCCGGTCACCCTGCCGGAGAACGTGGTGCCGGACGGCGCTGGTTCGCCACTGGCGCGCATGCCTGAATTCTACGAATGCAGCTGCCCGAAATGCGGTGCTGCGGCCAAGCGCGAAACCGACACCATGGACACCTTCGTCGAGTCGTCCTGGTACTTCGCCCGCTACGCCTCGCCAAACTACGACAAAGGCCTGGTCGACCCCAAAGCCGCCAACCACTGGCTGCCGGTAGATCAGTACATCGGTGGTATCGAACACGCGATCCTGCACCTGCTGTACGCGCGCTTCTTCCACAAGCTGATGCGTGACGAAGGCCTGGTCACCTCGAACGAGCCATTCAAGAACCTGCTGACCCAGGGCATGGTGGTCGCCGAGACCTACTACCGCGTTGCCAGCAACGGCGGCAAGGACTGGTTCAACCCGGCCGATGTCGAAATCGAGCGTGATGCCAAAGCCAAGATCATTGGCGCCCGCCTGAAGACCGACGGCCTGCCGGTGGAAATCGGTGGCACCGAGAAGATGTCGAAGTCGAAAAACAACGGCGTAGACCCGCAGTCCATGATCGAAGCCTACGGTGCCGACACCTGCCGCCTGTTCATGATGTTCGCCTCGCCGCCCGACATGAGCCTGGAATGGTCCGACTCCGGCGTCGAAGGTGCCAGCCGCTTCCTGCGCCGTGTCTGGCGCCTGGCTCAGGCTCACGTCAGCCAGGGCCTGCCAGGCAAGCTGGATGTTGCCGCCCTGGACGACGCGCAAAAGGTCATCCGCCGCGCCATTCATGCGGCCATCAAGCAGGCCAGCACCGATGTGGGCCAGTTCCACAAGTTCAATACCGCCATCGCCCAGGTGATGACCGTGATGAACGTGCTGGAAAAGGCCCCGCAAGCCACCGAACAGGACCGCGCCCTGCTGCAGGAAGGCCTGGAAGCCGTCACACTGCTGTTGGCGCCGATCACTCCGCACATCTCTCACGCGCTGTGGCAGCACCTGGGCCACGCAGGCTCGGTGATCAATGCCGCCTGGCCAAGCGTCGACGAACAGGCGCTGGTGCAGGACTCCATTACCTTGGTGGTTCAGGTCAACGGTAAACTGCGCGGCCAGGTCGAGATGCCTGCTGCTGCCAGCCGCGAAGAAGTCGAAGCCGCTGCCCGCAGCAACGAGAATGTCCTGCGCTTCATCGATGGCCTGACCATCCGCAAGGTCATCGTGGTACCGGGCAAGCTGGTCAACATCGTCGCCAACTGATGAAAACGCCCACCCGCATTGGCTGCGGGTGGGCGGAACAGGCCCAAAAGGGAGCAACAACATGATCAAACGCAATTTGCTGGTAATCGGCCTGGCGGTCATGCTCAGCGCCTGCGGTTTCCAGCTGCGCGGCACCGGCTCCACCGAGCTGAGCGTAAAGGAAATGGACGTCAGCGCGCGCAATGCCTATGGCCCGACCGTGGTCCAGCTGCGTGAAGTGCTGGAACGTAGCGGCGTCAACGTGCACACCGGCGCACCGTATCGCCTGGTGCTGACCAACGAACAGGAGCGCGAGCGCTCGGCTACCTACAACAGCGGCAACCGTACCGCCGAGTACGAGCTGACCACCAAGCTGGATTACAGCATCCTGGGCCTGAACAACCTGGAGCTGATGAGCGACAAGCTGGAGGTGCGCAAGGTCTACGTGCGTGACGGCTCGAACATCACCGGCTCCGAGCAGGAAGCCAAACGCGCCCGCGAAGAAATGCGCCGCGACCTGGTCAACGCCATGGTCGTACGTTTGCAAATGCTGTCCCCATCCCAGCTGGATGAGTTGCAGCGTAAAGCCGACGAGCGCGCCAAAGCCGAAGCTGCCGCGCTGGAGGCTGCCCGCCGCCAGCAAGCCGAGACGCCTCAGCAATCGCCACTGGAAGTACCGGGCAACTAAGCCCGCGAGGGGCGCCCTCGGGCGCCCCACCTGTTCCCCATGAAACTTGCCCCCGCCCAACTCAACAAGCACCTGCAAGGCGCCTTGGCACCGGTCTACGTGGTCAGCGGCGACGACCCGCTGCTGTGCCAGGAAGCCGCCGACGCCATCCGCAATGCCGCGCGTCAGCAAGGTTTCGATGAACGCCAGGTATTCAGTGCCGACGCCAACTTCGACTGGGGCACCCTGCTCCAGGCCGGTGCAAGCCTGTCACTGTTCGCCCAGCGTCGCCTACTGGAACTGCGCCTGCCCTCGGGCAAGCCCGGTGACAAGGGTGCCGCCGCGCTGATGGAATACTGCGCCAACCCCGCCGAAGACACGCTGCTGCTGATCAGCCTACCCAAGCTCGACAGCAGTGCGCAGAAGACCAAGTGGGGCAAGGCATTGATCGAAGGCGCCCATTGCCAGTTCATCCAGATCTGGCCGGTGGATGTGCACCAGCTCCCGCAGTGGATCAACCAGCGCCTGCAACAGGCCGGCCTGTCAGCCCAGCGTGACGCCGTCGACCTGATTGCCGCGCGCGTGGAAGGCAACCTGCTGGCAGCCGCGCAGGAAATCGAAAAACTCAAGCTACTGGCCGAAGGCAGCCAGATCACCGTGGAAACCGTGCAGGCTGCCGTCGCCGACAGCGCCCGCTTCGATGTCTTCGGCCTGGTCGATGCTATCCTCAACGGCGAGGCTGCGCATGCCCTGCGCATGCTCGAAGGCTTGCGCGGTGAAGGTGTGGAGCCGCCAGTCATCCTCTGGGCCTTGGCCCGTGAGCTGCGCCAACTGGCGGGGCTAGCCCAGCAGTTCAGCCAAGGCGTGCCATTGGACAAGGCGTTCAGCCAGGCCCGCCCGCCCATCTGGGACAAACGCCGACCGCTGGTCAGCAAAGCCCTGCAGCGCCTCTCGGCGCAACGCTGGGCGCAATTGCTGCAGGATGCCCAGCGAATCGATGCGCAGATCAAAGGGCAGGCTGAAGGTTCGCCGTGGATTGGCCTGGCGCGGCTGTCGCTGTTGATGGCTGGCCAGCGCCTGGCCCTCCCTCCCGAGTAACTGCGGCCACTGGTAGGAGCGGGTTTACCCGCGAAAGGGCCGGACCTGCTAACCAATCTCCACCCGCCGTTCACCGTTGCCGCCGCCACCGTATTCGCGGGCAAACCCGCTCCTACACATAGGCACCAGTGCCTCGACCATATACACAATCAATTGGCCCCCACCCTTCGGGGAGCCTACAGTGCGCCCGAAACTCACCCAACCCGGGAAGCCCACCATGAGCAAAAAGCCGAAAAAGCACGGCCCCAACAAGGCCAAGTCCATCGTTGCCCAGCCACTGTTCCGCTGCCGCCAGGAACAACCGAACAAGGGCAAAGGCAGCTACCGCCGCGAAGCCTTCCAATCGAGAGATTGGGAGGCTTCCTACTTTTTGGCTGCATGAAAGCATCGCAAGCGCAGGCATGATATGGTCGTCACCTGACCTGCAACTCTGGATCTGTGCATGCTCTTCCGTCTTATCCCCCGCTGGGAAACCCGCCAGCTGATCGCGGCCTCCAGCTTCATTCTGCTCGTGGCCTGTGCGGAAAAGCCCACCGCCGCCGACGCGCTGCCGCTGGCCCCTGCCCAACCCAATCCCGTGGTGACCGTGCCCGGCGCAACGCCCGACGTCAGCACTGACATCCAGCCCCTGCAAACCTTCGCCCAATGGCAAGCAGGCTTCCGCGAGCAGGCACTGCAAGCCGGTATTTCGCCGAGCACCTTCGACCGTGCCTTCCTCGGTGTCACCCCCGACCTGGACGTGATCAAGGCAGACCGCAGCCAGCCAGAGTTCACCCGCCCGGTGTGGGAATACCTCGAAGGCGCCCTGTCGCCCCTGCGTGTGCGCAACGGCAAGAAGCTGCTGGAGCAGAACGCCGAGCTGCTGACTCGCCTTGAGCAACGCTATGGCGTGGACCGCCAGGTGCTGGTCGCGGTGTGGGGCATGGAAAGCAACTTCGGCCAGTTCCAGGGCAGCAAGTCGGTGATCCGCTCGCTGGCCACTTTGGCCTATGAGGGCCGCCGCCCCCAGTTCGCCCAGGATCAACTGATTGCCGCGCTGCAGATCATCCAGCACGGTGACATCCAGCCTGAAGCCATGCGTGGCTCGTGGGCCGGCGCCATGGGCCAGACCCAGTTCATCCCGACCACCTACAACACCCATGCCGTGGACTTCGACGGCGATGGCCGCCGCGACATCTGGAACAGCACACCAGACGCCCTGGCCTCAACAGCGCACTACCTGCAGAGTTCGGGCTGGAAACGCGGCCAACCGTGGGGCTTCGAGGTACAGGTGCCGTCCGGCTTCGACTTCTGGCAGGCCGATGGTGCACTGCGCAAACCGGTGAGTGAATGGCTGGCGATGGGCGTGAAACTGCCAGCGGGTACCCAGCTGCCGCCAGGTAGCAACCAGCTGTCTGCCGCCCTGCTGCTGCCGGCCGGTGCACGCGGCCCGGCGTTCCTGGTGCTGGACAACTTCCGCGCCATCCTCAAGTACAACAACTCGTCGTCCTATGCCCTGGCGGTGAGCCTGCTCGGGGATCGCTTCAGCGGCTGGGGCTTCATTGCCGGCAGCTGGCCGAAAGAGGACCTGCCGCTCAGCCGCAGCGAGCGCATGGAGTTGCAGAACCTGTTGAACAGCCGCGGGCATGATGCGGGTAATGCCGATGGCATTATCGGGGCCAATACCCGCAAGGCGATCCGCAATGCCCAGCAAGGGCTGGGCTGGCCGGCGGATGGCTACCCGACCCATAAGCTGCTTGAGAGCCTGCGGCAGCAGTAAGCATTTCGGGGCCGCTGCGCGGCCCCGGTAATCTCACACCCTGAACAGATCCTGCTCCAGCACCAGTGTTTGCTGAACACTGTCCAGCCTCACCCGAGCCCCCAGGGGCAAGCAGACATTCGGGTCGCAGTGCCCGCTGCGCCAACCCGCCAGCACCGGCACACCCAACGGTGCAAACGTATCCTCCAGCAACGGCGTCAGCGCCGCTGTGGTAATCCCGGCAAAGTCGCCCACCAACACGCCTTTGATCCCCTCCAGCTTGCCTGCCAGGCGTAACTGGGTCAGCAGCCGATCCACCCTGTACAACGGCTCGTTGACGTCCTCGATGAACAGGATGCAGCCCTGGGTATCCAGCTCGGCAAGGGTCCCCATGGTCGCCCCCAGCATCGACAGGTTGCCACCCAGCAGCGGTCCGCTGGCCACCCCCGGCAGCACACAGTCCAATGCGAAGCCCGCCGGGTGCGCGACCTGCTCGCCTGCCCTCACATGCCCACCCAGTTGCGCCAGCAACGACGACTCGGTCGGTGGCAACTTGGCCCCCAACAGGTCGGCATTGAGCATCCCCCCATGGAAGGTCAGCAGCCCGGCATGCCGGTAGATCGCCGTATGCAGCGCGGTGATGTCGCTGTAGCCGATCAGCGGCTTGGGGTTGCGCCGGATCAGTTCAAAGTCGAGCTGGTCAAGCAGGCGCATGCTGCCGTAGCCCCCACGCATGCACAGAATGGCGTCCATGGCCGGATCGGCAAACGCTGCATGCAAGTCCTGCAGGCGCTGCTGGTCCGGCCCCGCCAGGTAGCCCTGCGCCTGCAGGGCACCCGGGTAGATACGGCACCGGTAGCCGCGGTCAACGAACCACTGGCTAACCTTCTGCGCATCAAGCCGCGCCGCGCCCGCCGGGGCGACAATGGCAAAACATGCGTTGGCCGGCAGCGCGGCTGGCAGGGTGGGTTGGAAGGTTTTGGCGCAATACATCGCGACTCCTTGCAGCGCATGGGACACAAACAAAAATGCCGATGCCGCCCTTGGGCGCGCATCGGCATCTGTGGCTCTGCTCTAGGCTAGCGCATAGCTCAGAGCTTGATCTTGGCTTCGTGGGCCTGCTGGTCGGCGTGGTACGAAGAACGCACCAGCGGGCCAGAGGCAACGTTCTTGAAGCCCATCTTGTAACCTTCCTCGGCGAACCAGGCAAAGGTGTCCGGGTGAACGAAACGCTGCACCGGCAAGTGGCTACGCGACGGCTGCAGGTACTGGCCAAGGGTGAGCATGTCGATGTCATGCTCGCGCATGCGATGCATCACTTCGATCACTTCCTCGTCGGTTTCGCCCAGGCCGAGCATCAGGCCGGACTTGGTCGGTACGTGTGGCACCAGCTGCTTGAATTTCTGCAGCAAGTCCAGCGACCAGTCATAGTCCGAGCCCGGGCGCGCGGCCTTGTACAGGCGCGGTACGGTCTCGAGGTTGTGGTTGAACACATCTGGTGGCTCTTGCGCGGTGATTTCCAGGGCAACGTCCATACGGCCACGGTAGTCCGGCACCAAGGTCTCCAACTGCACGCCCGGCGACAGCGCGCGGATTTCCCGGATGCAGTCAGCAAAGTGCTGGGCACCGCCGTCACGCAGGTCGTCGCGGTCCACCGAGGTGATCACCACATACTTCAGGCGCAGGTCGGCAATGGCAACCGCCAGGTTTTTCGGCTCGTCCAGATCCAGCGGCTTCGGTCGGCCATGGCCAACGTCGCAGAACGGGCAACGACGGGTGCAGATGTCACCCATGATCATGAAGGTGGCGGTACCACCCGAGAAGCACTCGCCCAGGTTCGGGCAGGAGGCCTCTTCGCATACGCTGTGCAGTTTGTGCTTGCGCAGCAGTTGTTTGATGCGGTCTACCTCGGGCGACACCGGGATACGCACGCGAATCCAGTCGGGCTTCTTTGGCAGCTCATCGGTAGGGATGATCTTCACCGGGATGCGCGCGACTTTGTCGGCACCACGCAGCTTGACCCCAGCTTCCACCTTCTTCGGCGCTGGGCGCGGGGTGGCATCCTGGGTAGGTATCAGGTTCGGCACGGCTTCTTGCACAGTTGTCATATTCAGTCGATTCCGCCCGTGAGGGTCGTCTGCTCAGCGTAGTCGAGGTGCTTGACCAGCTGTCCGCGCAGCCTTGTCCTGACCTCGTCGAGTTCGATCGGACCTGCCAGATCGCGCAGCTGGGTCATCGCCAGCCCCGCATAGCCGCAGGGGTTGATTCGGCGGAATGGCGCAAGGTCCATGTCCACGTTCAGGGCAAGGCCGTGAAACGAACGGCCGTTGCGAATTCGCAGGCCGAGGGAGGCGATTTTCGCTCCGTCGACATAGACACCCGGGGCATCGGGCTTGGCAGACGCCTGAACAGCATAGCTGGCGAGCAGGTCGATGAGGGCCAGCTCGATACGGCTGACCAGCTCACGCACGCCAAAGCCCAGCCGGCGCACATCCAGCAGCAGGTAGGCCACCAGCTGCCCGGGGCCATGGTAGGTGACCTGGCCGCCGCGGTCGGTCTGCACCACCGGGATGTCGCCCGGCACCAGCAGGTGCTCGGCCTTGCCGGCCTGCCCCTGGGTGAAGACCGCAGGGTGCTCGACCAGCCAGATTTCATCCTGGCTGTCCGGGCTGCGCTGCTCGGTAAAACGACGCATGGCCTCCAGCACCGGTTCATAGGGCTGCAGGCCAAGCTCGCGAAAACCGAGGCAGGCGGACATCAAAGCACCATTTTCACGATGCCGGTAGCGCGCAGGGCGCTGTTGATATCGTGCAACTGGTTCTCGCTTTCGGCAACGATGTGCAATTGCACGGTGGTGTACT
The DNA here is from genome assembly GCF_052044625.1 of Pseudomonas sp. 22515. Classification (NCBI taxonomy): domain Bacteria; kingdom Pseudomonadati; phylum Pseudomonadota; class Gammaproteobacteria; order Pseudomonadales; family Pseudomonadaceae; genus Pseudomonas; species Pseudomonas sp. 22515. The sequence continues at coordinate 454,103 of NZ_JBQENN010000001.1, read as the reverse complement.
TGCCTTCCTTGCTTTGGCGTTCGGCCAGGGTGGAAAGGTCGACTTTGGCGTGCTTGCTGAGAATCTCGATGACCGTGTCCTTGAAACCGACAACGGTGTCACCGATGACCTTGATCGGGTAATCGTCGCAAGGGAATTCGATCTTGTGCGACTTGACGTCTGGTTCGCTCATGGCGGAAACGGCCTCGTAAGCCGTGGCAACAACAACACCCCCGCGGTAGGCGCGGGGGCATGCAGGTCACGTATCAGTTGAACAACCCGTAGAAGAATAGACGGATGCTATCCCACATACGGCGGAAGAAACCACCTTCCTCGACGCCATCAAGGGCAATCAGGTCGGCGCTGTGAACCACTTTCTCGTCCAGTTTGACTTCCACTTTGCCGATCACGTCACCTTTGGCGATCGGTGCGGTGAGCTGCGGGTTCATGGTCATCGAAGCCTGCAGGCGCTTCAATTGGCCTTTAGGCATAGTCATGGTCAGGTCGTCAGCCAGGCCAGCCTTGATCTGGCTGGTAGCGCCCTTCCAGACCGGGGCCTGGGTCAGCTCGGTGCCCTTCTGGTAGAAGGTCTGGGTTTCGAAGAAGCGGAAACCGTAGGTCAGCAGCTTCTGGGTTTCGGCAGCACGCGATTGTTCGCTGTTGGTACCGAACACCACGGCGATCAGGCGCTGGCCGTCACGAACGGCCGAAGCCACCATGCAGTAGCCGGCTTCGTCGGTGTGACCGGTTTTCAGGCCATCGACGGTCTTGTCGCGCCACAGCAGCAGGTTGCGGTTAGGCTGCTTGATGTTGTTCCAGAAAAACTCTTTCTGCGAGTAGATGGCGTAGTGGGCCGGGTCGACATTGATGATCGCACGGGCCAGGGTTGCCATGTCGTGCGCCGACGAGTAGTGCTCGGGGTTCGGCAGGCCGGTCGGGTTCATGAAGTGGCTGTTGGTCATGCCCAGGTCGGCAGCCGTCTTGTTCATCATGTCGGCAAAGGCGTCTTCGCTGCCGGCGATGTGCTCGGCCAAGGCGACCGAGGCGTCGTTACCGGACTGGATGATGATGCCGTGCAGCAGGTCGCTGACCGTGACCTGGCTGCCAACCTTGATGAACATGCGCGAACCGCCGGTACGCCATGCGTTTTCGCTGACAGTAACCGGGTCGCTTTCACCGATCTGGCCGCGGCGGATGTCCAGGGTGGCGATGTAGGCGGTCATCAGCTTGGTCAGGCTGGCTGGCGGCAGGCGCTCGTCACCGTTGTTCTCGACCAGCACGTTGCCGCTGGACGCGTCCATGAGTACGTAGGACTTGGCTGCCAGTTGGGGTGGCGCAGGCGTCATCTGCTCCGCCGCGAAGGCGGCAGGCGTGATCAGCAGCAGTACAGGCAGGCAAAGTCGTTTGGCAAGGTTGGTGATGTTCATCCGTCTCTCGAAAATCGCTAATGGTCTGAGATGTTCCCTGGGCAAGATCATGTGCCCAGCGCCAGTCAGTCTAGTTTTATGGCCGTTGGCCTGGCCCGCGGACGTGCGGCTTTATGTCGCTGCGGGCAAAAGCGGTCATTGTACATGGCCGCGACCGGCAATTCATGACAAAACCGATAGTTTGGTGTTGCCGTCTTCGCAGGCGCGCCCGCCCCCACAGTCAGTCTGCTGTGACCAGCTTTGCCTGCCCCAAGTTCGCCAGGCGAATGCTGTCCTGTGCTTGCTGGATCTCGCCCTGGCTGCCGATCGGCCCCAGGCGCACGCGGTGCAGGGTCTGCTGGTTACGCACGATCGAGCTGATGAACACGGGTGCATTGACCATGGTGCTGAGCTTGGCGCGCAGCAACTCGGCAGCGTCCGGGTTGGCGAACGCGCCTACCTGCAAGAAACTGCCACCGCTACCGCCGGGCACGTTGTTGCCACCCACCTGGACGGGTACCACGGGCGCGGCGTGCTGCTGTGGCGGCGGGGTCCATTGCTCGACACGCCCGGTACTGGCCGGTATTGCCTGGGTCTGGGCCACTTGCGGCTCTTTCAGCACCATAGGTGGGGTCTGGCCACGCTGGGCCCACCACTGCTGCGGGTCGATGCCCTCGACGCGCACGTGCGCGGTACCGATCTCGGCATAACCGAGCTTTTTTGCCGCAGCGTAGGACAAATCGATGATGCGGTCAGAATAGAACGGGCCACGGTCGTTGACCCGCAGGATCACGCTGCGGTTATTGGCGAGGTTGGTCACCTTGACGTAGGCCGGCAGAGGCAGGGTCTTGTGAGCCGCGCTCATGCCATACAGGTCGTACAGTTCGCCATTGGCGGTGTTCTGCCCATGGAACTTGGTGCCGTACCACGACGCCGTACCCTCGGCGCGGTAGTTGCGCGAGTCCTGCATCGGGTAGTAGGTCTTGCCAAGCACCGTGTACGGGTTGGCCTTGTAGTTACCGGTGTGCACGGTCGGGGTGGCATCGGGGATCTTGTTCACATCCACGTCCCACCACGGTGCGCCGTCCTTGTGCGCCCGGTTGATGTCCAGGCCCGGCTGGCTGCGCACGACGTTACCACTGCTTTTCGGGGCCGGGCGGTTGGAAGAGCAGCTGGCCAGCGCCACACCGACGGCGAGGCAGGTGAGCAGCTTGAAAGCGTTGCCAGAGATGATTGCGCGCATTACTTGACGCCCCGTACTTGAACCAGCTGTTCCGCAAGCTGATGTACCGCCATGGCATACATCACACTGCGGTTGTAGCGAGTGATCGCGTAGAAGTTCTTCAGGCCCATCCAGTACTCGGGGCCGCTCTCGCCCTCGAGACGGAAGGCGGTAACCGGCAGATCATCGCGCAGCGAATCATGAACCGACCAGCCAAGCGTACGCAACTCCCCTACCGTTTTCACCGGCTCGATGCCGGTGGTCAGGCCTTCGTCGGCACGCATGCCTTCCACCCAGGCGCGGCTGACAACACCCTCGCCGGCCACCCAGCCATGGCGCTTGAAGTAGCTGGCCACACTGCCGATGGCATCGTCAGGGTTGTTCCAGATATTGATGTGGCCGTCCCCGTCGAAGTCCACCGCGTAGTTGCGGAAGCTGCTTGGCATGAACTGCGGCAGCCCCATGGCGCCAGCGTACGAGCCCTTGAGCGTCAAGGGGTCGAGCTGCTCATCCCGGGCCAGCAGCAGGAACTCACGCAGCTCCTTGCGGAAGAACTCGGCCCGTGGCGGGTAGTCGAAGCCCAGCGTCGACAGGGCGTCGATCACCCGGTAGTTGCCGGTATTGCGGCCAAAAAAGGTTTCCACGCCGATGATTGCGACAATGTACTGCGCAGGTACGCCGTACTCCTGCTCGGCACGTGCCAATACAGCCTCGTGCTGACGCCAGAAATCCACACCGCGAGCGATACGTGCATCGGTGATGAACATCGGCCGATAGTCCTTCCACGGTTTGACCCGCTCGGCCGGGCGCGATATGGCGTCGAGGATCGACTGCTTGCGCTGTACCTCACGGAACACACCCATCAGTTGCTCAGGCGCAAAACCATAGTCGCGGCTCATTTCGCCAACGAACGCGGCTACCTGGGGCGAGCCGTCGTATTCGCCGGCATGGGCCAGCTGTACAGCGCCGAACAGGCCCACCGCACCGATCCAAGGCGCACAACGGGCAGCCCAGTTACGCACTGCTTGCATGAAATTGTTCACCTTATTCAAACCTGCGCGATCCATTTGCGGTGCGTATGGATCGACATCAAAACGCCAAACGCTGACAGCAGCGTCACCAACGATGTTCCGCCATAGCTGATGAAAGGTAGCGGCACGCCCACCACGGGCAGAAGGCCACTTACCATTCCGATATTGACGAACACGTATACAAAAAAAGTCATGGTCAGGCTGCCCGCAAGCAGCTTGCCGAACAGGGTCTGCGCCTGGGCGGTGATCACCAGACCACGGCCGATCAGCAGCAGGTAAACAATCAGCAGCAGGCAGATGCCAACCAGGCCGAACTCCTCGCCGAGCACGGCGATGATGAAGTCGGTGTGGCTTTCCGGCAAAAAGTCCAGGTGCGACTGCGTGCCAAGCAGCCAGCCTTTGCCAAACACCCCGCCCGAGCCGATCGCCGCCTTGGACTGGATGATGTTCCAACCGGTGCCCAACGGGTCGCTTTCAGGGTCGAGGAAGGTCAATACCCGCTGCTTCTGGTAGTCGTGCATGACGAAGAACCACATGGCCACCGCGACGGGCACGGCTGCCGCCAGCACGCTGAGGATCCAGCGCCAGCGCAAGCCGCCCATGAACAGCACGAAGGCACCGGAGGCCAGGATCAGCAGCGCAGTCCCCAGGTCGGGCTGACGTACGATCAGCATGAACGGCACGCCGATCAGCACCAGGCTGATCGCCACGTGCTTCAAATGGGGCGGCAAGGTGCGCTTGGACAGGTACCAGGCGATTGTCGCCGGCATGATGATCTTCATGAATTCCGAGGGCTGGAAGCGGATCACCCCCGGAATGTTGATCCAGCGCGTGGCACCCATGGCGTTGTGGCCCATCACGTCCACCACTACCAGCAACAGCACCCCGGCCAGGTAGGCCAGCGGCACCCAACGCGCCATGAAGCGCGGCTCCAGCTGGGCGATGACGAACATCGACACCAGACCGATGCCAAACGAGGTGGCTTGCTTGAGCAGCAGGTCCCAGTTCTTGCCACTGGCCGAATACAGTACGAACAGGCTGCCGGCCGCAAGGGTCAGCAGAATGATCAGCAAGGGGCCGTCGATATGAATGCGTTGCAGAAAGCTCGCACGCCGACGCATCACATCCTCGCTGGAGAGCATGCGATCGAAATTGTTCATCACAGGGCCGATTCCTGGGTAACGGTGGCGGGCGCGAACTCGGGTTTGAGCCGGCCGTTTTCGTCGAGCAGCCAGGCGTCCATGATCTGGCGAACCACCGGAGCGGCGACACCCGAGCCGGACTCACCGTTCTCGACCATCACCGAAACCACGATTTTCGGGGCTTCGGCTGGGGCAAACGCGACGAACAAGGCATGGTCGCGGTGGCGCTCCTGGAGTTTGTTGCGGTCATACTTCTCGCCCTGCTTGATCGCCACCACCTGGGCGGTGCCGCTCTTGCCGGCAATGCGGTACTGGGCACCGGCAGCTGCCTTGCGCGCGGTACCGCGGGCGTTGTGCATCACCTGTTCCATGCCATGGGTGACCTTGGCCCAGTCGGACTTGTCACGCAGCACGATGTCTTCCATGGGGTTGTCGTCCACCGGCGGCAGGCCTTCGATGGTCTTGGCCAGGTGTGGGCGGTTCCACACACCTTTGTTGGCGATCAGTGCAGTGGCCTGGGCCAGTTGCAGCGGCGTAGCCTGCATATAGCCCTGGCCGATGCCGAGAATCAGGGTTTCGCCAGGGAACCAGGCCTGGCGACGGGTGGCACGCTTCCATTCGCGCGACGGCATCAACCCGGCAGATTCCTCGAACATATCGAGGGAAACCCGCTGGCCGATACCGAACTTGTTCATGTAGCTGGACAACCGATCGATGCCCATCTTGTGCGCAAGGTCATAGAAGTAGGTGTCGTTCGAGCGCATGATGGCGGTGTCCAGGTCGACCCAGCCATCACCGGAACGGTTCCAGTTACGGTATTTATGGTCGTAGTTGGGCAACTGGTAGTAGCCAGGGTCGAACACCCTGCTGCTGGCATTCACGACGCCACTGTCCAGACCGGCAATAGCCACCGCCGGCTTGATGGTCGACCCCGGCGGGTACAGGCCACGCAGCACGCGGTTGAACAGCGGCCGATCGATCGAATCGCGCAATTCGGCATAGGCCTTGAAGCTGATGCCGGTGACGAACAGGTTGGGGTCGAAGCTAGGCTGACTCACCATCGCCAGTACCTCGCCGGTGCGCGGGTCGAGCGCAACCACTGCACCACGCCGGCCTCCCAGGGCGGCTTCAGCGGCCTCCTGCAGCTTGATGTCCAGGCTCAGCACAATGTCCTTGCCCGGCTTCGGGTCGGTGCGCTTGAGCACCCGCAGCACACGGCCACGGGCGTTGGTCTCGACTTCCTCGTAACCCACCTGACCGTGCAGGGCGGCCTCGTAGAAGCGCTCGATGCCGGTCTTGCCGATATGGTGGGTACCGCTGTAGTTCACCGGGTCGAGCGTTTTCAGCTCTTTCTCGTTGATCCGCCCTACATAACCCACCGAATGGGCAAAATGCGCACCCTGCGGGTAATGCCGCACCAGCTGGGCCACCACCTCGACACCCGGCAGGCGGAACTGGTTTACCGCCACGCGGGCAATCTGCTCTTCGTTGAGCTCGAACAGAATCGGCACCGGCTCGAATGGCCGGCGGCCTTGGCGCATGCGCTTCTCGAACAGGGCACGGTCGTCAGCGGTGAGCTCAAGCACTTCGACGATGGTATCCAGCACTTCCTGCCAGTTACCCGCACGTTCGCGGGTCATCGACAGGCTGAAGCTGGGCCGGTTGTCGGCAACGATCACCCCGTTGCGGTCGAAGATCAACCCGCGGGTCGGCGGGATCGGCTGCACATGCACCCGGTTGTTCTCCGACAGCGTGGAGTGGTAGTCGTACTGGATGATCTGCAGGTAGTACAGCCGTGCGATCAACACGCACACAAGCAGCATGATCGCCACTGCGCCGACCACGACGCGGTTGCGCACCAGGCGGGCGTCTTTCTCGTGGTCCTTGAGACGGATCGGCTGCGACATCGGACTGCTTACAGGCTCATTTGTGGTAAGGGTGCCCGGACAACACGGTCCAGGCGCGGTAGATCTGCTCGCCGATGAGTATCCTTACCAACGGGTGCGGCAAAGTCAGCGGCGACAGCGACCAACGTTGCTCGGCGCGCGCGCAAACCTCAGGCGCCAGGCCCTCCGGGCCGCCCACCATCAAATTCACCGTGCGCGCATCCAGGCGCCAGCGGTCCAGCTCGGTGGCCAGCTGTTCGGTACTCCAGGGCTTGCCATGGACCTCGAGGGTGACAATGCGTTCCCCAGGCTGCACCTTGCTCAGCATGGCTTCGCCCTCCTGACGGATCAGGCGGGCGACGTCGGCATTCTTGCCACGGGTATTCAGCGGGATTTCCACCAGCTCCAGCGACAGCTCGGCGGGCAGGCGCTTGGCATATTCATGCCAGCCTTCCTCGACCCACTTCGGCATGCGCGAGCCGACCGCAATCAGGCGCAGACGCACAGCGCTTTCCTTATTCGCGGTCTTTGAGCTTGTCGGAGTACTCGTGGGCATGGTCCGGGCTGTGGTGCTTGCCATCGGCGGCACGGCTTTGCTCGGCACCCTGCCACAGGCGCTCAAGGTCGTAGAACTGGCGGGCAGCGGCGGTCATCATGTGCACGATGACGTCGTTCAGGTCCAGCAGCACCCAGTCGCTGTCGCCCTTGCCTTCTTCACCCAGTGGCTGGGCGCCCTTGGCCTTGACGGCTTCACGGACCTTTTCGGCCATCGCGTTGATCTGGCGGTTGGAGGTACCGGTGGCAATGATCATGTAGTCGGTCAGGCTGTGCTTCTCGCGCACGTCGATGACCTGGATGTCCTGGGCCTTGACGTCTTCCAGCGCTGCCTTGGTCACTGCGACCAGTTCTTCGCCGTAAATTTTCTGCTTGGTCATATAAAACTCGTTCAACTCGTTGGATGAGGCGCCAGAGGCACCGTCAGTTGGGCGCACGATACAGTTCGTGCGCCTCGATATAGGCCAGTACGGCGTCCGGCACCAGGAACCTCACCGATTTGCCGCTGGCCAGCAGCTGTCGGATCTGTGTAGCCGACACCGCAAGCGGCGTCTGCCAGACGAACGAAATATTTCCCGCCGGGCCGGACATGGCGGTGGGATCGCTCTCCGAGCGCGCAGCCAACAGGTTGCGCAACTCGTCAGGGGGTTCTACGTCGGCATCCGGACGTTGCAGTACCAGGATGTGACAGTGTTGCAGCAATTCTTCCCAGCGATGCCAGGCGGGCAGGCCACAGAAGGCATCCCAACCCAGCACCAGGAACAGCTGGTCGTGGCCGGACAGCTCGGCGCGGATCGATTCCAGCGTATCGATGGTGTACGACGGCTTGTCACGTTCCAGCTCGCGGGCATCGACACTCAGGCAAGCGACGCCCTGCACCGCTTCACGGACCATGGCCAGGCGATCCTGCGCGGCCACCTGTGGCGTGTCGCGGTGCGGCGGCCGGGCATTGGGCAACAGGCGTAGCTCATCCAGCCCCATGAACTCGGCCACTTCCAGCGCGCTGCGCAAGTGGCCGATATGCACGGGGTCGAAGGTACCACCTAGAATGCCGATACGCCGGACTGCCTGGGCCTTGCTCAACTCAGCAGGACCCCTGGCCGCGCAACTGGCCATCGCCGATCACCACATACTTCTCGCAGGTCAGGCCTTCCAAGCCGACTGGGCCGCGGGCATGCAGCTTGTCGGTGGAAATACCGATTTCCGCACCCAGGCCGTACTCGAAGCCATCGGCAAAGCAGGTCGGGGTGTTGAGCATGACCGACGCCGAATCGACCTCAGCCATGAACTGACGGGCTTCACCCTGGTGTTCGCTGATGATCGAGTCGGTGTGGTGCGAGCCATAGTGGTTGATGTGCTCGATGGCCTGGTTCAGGCCGTCGACCACGCGAATCGACAGGATCGCATCGAGGTATTCCGTGTGCCAGTCGGCTTCGGTGGCCGGTTTGGCGCTGATGATAGCCTGGGTACGCTCGCAACCGCGCAGCTCCACGCCCTTCTCCACGAAGCGGCGGGCCATTTCTGGCAGGAAGCGCTCAGCCACTTGCTGGTCGACCAGCAGCGTTTCCATGGCACCGCAGATGCCGTAGCGGTAGGTCTTGGCGTTGAAAGCCACATTCCAGGCCTTGTCCAGGTCGGCATGCTGGCTGACATAGATGTGGCAGATGCCGTCCAGGTGCTTGATCACCGGCACGCGGGCATCGCGGCTGATGCGCTCGATCAGGCCACGGCCTCCGCGCGGTACGATGACATCGACGAATTCCGGCATGCTGATCAGCGCGCCCACGGCTTCGCGGTCGGTGGTTTCGACCACCTGCACCACCGCCGCCGGCAGGCCGGCTTCGGCCAGGCCACGCTGAATGCAGGTGGCAATGGCGCGGTTGGAGTGTATGGCTTCGGAACCGCCCCGCAGGATGGTTGCATTGCCCGACTTGAGGCACAGGCTGGCGGCATCAATGGTCACGTTCGGACGCGATTCATAGATGATCCCGATCACCCCCAGCGGGGTACGCATCTTGCCTACCTGAATGCCCGATGGACGGTAGCTCATGTCGCGAATGGCACCGACCGGGTCCGGCAGGCTGGCCACCTGGCGCAAGCCGGTGATCATGCCGTCGATACGCGCCGGGGTCAGCGCCAGACGGTCGAGCAGTGCGGGCTCCAGGCCACTGGCGCGGCCGGCGGCCAGGTCCAGTTCGTTGGCAGCGGCGAGTTCGGCACGGGCAGCGTCCAGCGCGTCGGCGGCGGCTTGCAGGGCGCGGTTCTTCTGCGCGGTGCTGGCACGGCCGATCACCCGGGAAGCCTCACGGGCAGCGCGACCCAGGCGGGTCATATAGTCAAGAACGGACTCAGTCATGGGTTCGGTGTCTTGGCGAAGGGGAAATCGGCTGATTATAACTGCCGCGCAGGTGTACGCCCAGCGGCGGGTGGCGGATGGTAGAAAATGGATGGGGCAATGTGTAGGAAAGATGTAACCGGGGTTATCGAGATTTCCATCGCCTGTTGCGGCCCTTTNNAAAGGGCCGGCATTGCCAACATCACCCTCCAATTCAGCCTCGATTAAGCCATTCATTGCTATCATCCCCGCCTCTCCAGCCACGAACTGCCCGCATGCCAGCCCTGCCCGACAGCTTTTTCGACCGCGACGCCCAGACCCTGGCCAAGGCCCTGCTGGGCAAGGTCATCCGTCACCGCCACGGCGACCTGTGGCTGGCCGCGCGGATCATCGAGACCGAGGCCTACTACCTTTCCGACAAAGGTAGCCACGCTTCGCTCGGCTACACCGAAAAACGCAAGGCGCTATTCCTGGATGGGGGGCATATCTACATGTACTACGCCCGCGGCGGCGACTCGCTGAACTTCAGCGCCCACGGGCCGGGCAACGCGGTGCTGATCAAGTCTGCCTATCCTTGGCAGGACACCCTCTCGGGGCCCGACAGCCTGGCGCAGATGCAACTGAACAACCCCGATGCAAGCGGCAATATCCGCCCGCAAGAGCGTCTGTGCGCCGGCCAGACCCTGCTTTGCCGGGCCCTGGGCCTGAAAGTGCCGCATTGGGACGCCCAGCGTTTCGACGCCGAACGCCTGTACGTCGAGGACTGCGGCAACGCCGTGCCCCGGGTGATCCAGGCCGCTCGCCTGGGCATTCCGCACGGGCGCGACGAGCACCTGCCGTACCGCTTCGTCGATGCCGAGTACGCCCGTTTCTGCACACGGAACCCGCTACGCCGCGGCCAAGTCGAAGGCCGTGATTTCTTCATTCTCGAACAAGGAAGCTGAACATGGGCCAATGGCTCGACAGCCTGACCGGCTGGCTCAGCGCCAACCCGCAGTGGCTTGGCCTGGCGATTTTCCTGGTGGCCTGCATCGAATGCCTGGCCATCGCCGGCATTATCGTGCCGGGCACCGTACTGCTGTTCGCCGTTGCGGTACTGGCCGGCAGTGGCACGTTCAGCCTGGGCGAAACGCTGCTCCTCGGCTTTCTCGGCGGCCTGCTGGGCGACGCCTTGTCTTACACAGTGGGCAAGTACTTCCACCAGAACATTCGCCGGCTGCCGCTGCTACGCCACCATCCGGAATGGATCGGCAGCGCCGAAAGCTACTTCCAGCGTTATGGCATCGCCAGCCTGCTGGTAGGCCGCTTCATCGGCCCGCTGCGGCCGATGCTGCCAATGGTCGCCGGCATGTTCGACATGCCCCTGCCGCGCTTCATCGCCGTCAGCCTGTTGGCGGGCGCCGGCTGGTCGGTCGCCTACCTGCTACCCGGCTGGGCCACCGGCGCCGCCATGCGCCTGCCCCTGCCGGAAGGCTTCTGGCTGGACGCCGGGATCATCGCCGGCGCCCTCGCGGTGCTGATCGGCCTGAGCCTGAATACCAGCCTGCGTGACCAGCGCCACGGCACCCGGCTGGTTGCCGCGCTCAGTTTCATCACCCTGGCCGGTGTATTCCTCGGCTGGCCCTACCTCCATGAGTTCGACCAAGGCGTGATGACACTGGTCCAGGAGCATCGCAGCCAGGCCATAGACAGCTCCGTGGTGCTGGTGACACGGCTAGGCGATTTCCGCACCCAGTTGTTCCTCGGCGGCCTGCTGACCGGCCTGCTGCTGCTTGCCCGTCAGTGGCGACACGCATTTTTCGCGGCGGGCGCGTTGATGGGCACGGCGATCGCCAACGGCACACTGAAATGGCTATTTGCCCGGGCCAGGCCGGAAGTACTGACCGACCCACTGACCAGCTACAGCATGCCCAGCGGGCACAGCTCGGCATCGTTCGCGTTCTTCCTGGTCATGGCCGTACTGGCAGGGCGTGGGCAGCCACCACGGATGCGCCTGACCTGGGTCATGCTGGGGTGCATTCCAGCGCTGGCGATTGCCCTGTCGCGGGTGTACCTGGGGGCGCACTGGCCAACCGATATCCTGGCTGGGGCCCTGCTGGCCTGTTGTGTGTGCGCACTCAGCCTTACACTGGTGCAACGCCAGCAGACCCTGCCAGCCCTGCCGCTGCGGGTGTGGTGGCTGGTGTTGCCGGCATGCGTGGCGCTGCTGGCGTTCTTCGCCATGCATGCGTTGCCGCAGGCGTTGGTCAGGTATCAGTATTGATGTTGCCTGTGCCGGCCTATTCGCGGGTGAGCCCGCTCCTACATTGGGTATCGCGCTTGTCGTAGGAGCGGGTTTACCCGCGAAGGGGCCGGAACAGGCAATACAGAACCATCAGGCGAACAACTCACCCTGAATCCGCTCCAGCAGCTTCTGGATTTCCCCCAGCCGCTGCTGCGGCGAATCGAGGGTCAGCAGGTCCAGCTTGTCCTCTTCCATGAACGGCAACAGATACGCCAGCTGATTGGCCAGCGCCTGACGCCCGTCCACCGGGCGCGGCATGCCCAGCGCTTCGACCATGGGGTGCTCACCCAGGGCCACCAACAGCGCCAGCAGATCGTCATCGGCCTCCAGCAACGGGCTGTCTGCCTGCTCCGGCAGCCATTGCACCTGGCCCACCAGCAGCTGGTCCTTCTGCACCTCGGAGCTTTCCAGATTGAAGCGCCGCACGCCCTCGACGCGAATACCCAGCAAGCCGTTATCCTGCTGCACGAAGTCGCGGATCACCGCTTCACAGCCGATCGAGGCGACCACCGGCGGCGCCTTGCCGACTTGTTCGCCCTCAAGGATGCACACCACCCCAAATCCTTCGCCCTGCTTCATGCAGCGCCCGATCATGTCCAGGTAGCGCGCCTCGAAAATCTGCAAATCGAGAAAGCAGCCAGGAAACAGCACGGTATTGAGCGGAAACAGCGGTAGCGTCATCACAATTCCTCAAGCCACCAGGCTGACTGCCAGCGGCAGGAACACCGCTGTAGCCACCCCCATCAGGCTCATCGCCAGCGCGGCAAAGGCGCCGCATTCGTCACTTTCCTGCAGGGCCACCGAAGTGCCGACTGCGTGTGCGGTCACGCCCAGCGACATGCCGCGCGCCTCAGGGCTGTGCACGCCGAAGCGGCTCAGCAATGCCGGGCCGAAGATCGCCCCAATCACCCCGGTAATCAACACGAACACTGCCGCCAGGGCCGCCACGCCGCCAATCTGCTCAGCCACCAGCATGGCGATCGGCGAGGTGACGGACTTCGGCGCCATGGTCATCAGGATCATGTGCTCGGCACCGAACCACCAGCCCAGCACCAGGCAGCAGAGCGTGGCGAACAGGCCTCCGACTACCAGCGTAGTAAATGTAGGCCAGAACAGCTGACGGATACGCCGCAGGTTGAGGTAGAGCGGCACAGCCAGGGCCACCGTAGCAGGCCCCAGCAGGATGTTCATGATTTCGGTGCTTTTGCGGTATTCGCTGTAATCGATGCCGCACAGCAGCAACACACCGATCACCAGCAGCATCGATACCAATACAGGTTGCAAGAAGATCCAGCGGGTTTTCTCGTAGGCTGCCAGCACTACCTGGTAGGCCCCCAGCGTGATGCCAATACCGAACAATGGGTGGTGAATGACTGCATCGAGTGCGCCCTGCCAGTCGAGCATCATGGCTGCTCCTCACGCTTGCCTTGGCGTTGGATGAGCTTTTGCATCAGCACACCGACGAACACAAGGGTCACCAGGCAGGAGATCAGCAAGGCCCCGACAATCGCCCAGAAGTCGGCGGCAATGTCCTTGGCATATACCATCACCCCGACTGCCGGCGGTACCAGCAGCAGCGGGAGATAGCGCAGCAAGCTGCTGGCGGCCTCGTTCAGCGGCTTGCCGACCTCACCGCGAGCCATGAGAAAGAGCAGCAGCAACAACAGGCCGATGATCGGCCCGGGCAAAAACGGCACAAACAGGTGATTGATCGCCGTCCCCAGCAGCTGGAACAGTACCAGCCAGGTCAAACCACGCAACAGCATAAGCATCTCCCTCGGGCATGGCCGCCATTATAAGCACGCACAGCTTCAGACCGATATTCGCCGAAAAGCGGGCAACTTGACTGAAACGGTTCGCCGTGCTGATCTTGTACTTTCGTACCAACTGACAACCCGGAGAGTCCGCGATGCCCCATGTACCGGTTACAGAGCTTTCGCAGTACGTTGGCAAGGAGCTGGGCCACTCGGAGTGGTTGAAGATCGACCAGCAGCGCATCAACCTGTTCGCCGAGGCGACCGGCGACTTCCAGTTCATCCATGTCGACCCTGAGAAGGCAGCAAAAACCCCGTTTGGCGGCACGATTGCCCATGGGTTCCTGACCTTGTCGCTGATCCCCAAGCTGATCGAGGACATCCTCGTTCTGCCACAAGGGCTGAAGATGGTGGTGAACTACGGGCTGGACAGCGTGCGCTTCATTCAGCCGGTAAAGGTCGACAGCCGGGTTCGGCTGAAGGTAACGCTGGGCGAGGTGACCGAGAAAAAACCGGGGCAGTGGCTACTCAAGGCGATTGCCACGCTGGAGATCGAGGGTGAAGAGAAGCCTGCTTATATAGCCGAGTCGCTGTCGCTCTGTTTTGTCTGATACATGCCCGGGGGCTGCAGTGCAGCCCCCGATCCACAAATCCCCCGCACTCGCGTAAACTGCCAGCCTTCGCGCAGCCTAGGGCTGCCCCTGTCGATTTATCAAAGGTGCCCGCCATGCCCTGGCTGCAAGTACGCCTGGCCATCAGCCCGGAACAAGCCGAAACCTATGAAGATGCGCTGCTTGAAGTAGGCGCCGTCTCGGTCACGTTCATGGATGCCGAAGATCAACCGATCTTCGAACCCGACCTCAACACCACCCCGCTGTGGTCGCACACTCACCTGCTGGCGCTGTTCGAGGCCGATGCCGACCCTGAACAGGTGTTCGCCCACCTGCGCCTGCTGACCGGCGCCGAGCTGCCCGAACACCAGGCCGAGGTGATCGAGGACCAGGACTGGGAGCGCAGCTGGATGGACAACTTCCAGCCGATGCGCTTCGGCCGCCGCCTGTGGATCGTGCCCAGCTGGCACGATGCCCCGGAAAAGGACGCCGTGAACCTGCTGCTCGACCCGGGCCTGGCCTTTGGCACCGGCACCCACCCCACCACGGCCCTGTGCCTGGAATGGCTCGACGGCCAGCAGCTTGAAGGCACCCAGGTGCTGGACTTTGGCTGCGGTTCGGGCATCCTGGCCATCGCTGCGCTGCTGCTGGGCGCCCGCGAAGCGGTAGGCACCGACATCGACGTGCAGGCCATCGAGGCTTCGCGCGACAACGCCCAACGCAACGGCATTGCCGACGAGAAACTGGCGCTGTACCTGCCCGAACACATGCCGGCGATGCAGGCCGACGTGCTGGTTGCCAACATCCTCGCCGGCCCGCTGGTGTCGCTGGCGCCACAGTTGTCCGGCCTGGTTCGCCCAGGTGGCCTGCTGGCGCTGTCTGGCATCCTCGCCGAGCAAGGTGAAGACGTGGCCGCCGCTTATGCCGCCGACTTTGAACTGGACCCGATCGTCGTGCGCGACGGCTGGGTGCGCATCAGTGGTCGGCGTCGCTAAGCGGGCCTAGAATACTTTTCTGCACAGCTCCCGGATTGCCGCATGACCGACAGTTTCGTCACCCAGTGCCCGCATTGCCAGACCAGCTTTCGCGTCACCCACCACCAGTTGGGCGTGGCGCGTGGCGTGGTGCGCTGCGGTCACTGCCTGCAGGTATTCAATGCCGCCAAGCAGCTGCTGGAGCAAAACCGCGCAGCTACCACCAGCGCCCCCGTGGTGCCGGCACCGGTACCTCCAGCGCCTGCCGCGCCGCTGGCCGAGCCGGCGCAAGAGCCCGCCGACAGCGTACGCGGCACCCCTCCTGACCAGGACTGGGCGCTGACTGCCCAGGCGCTGGACGAGCTCGACCTCGACAAGGAACTGGAGCGCCTGGAGCGTCGCGGCCAACCGGCCCCGGCCCACCCGGCCAGCAAGGATGAGAAGCTGCAGGCACGGCGCGATGAACTTCACCCGGACGAACACGCAGAAGACCTTTTCGGTACGGCTACCGATGAGCCCTACGCGCCGCAGGAACCGGCAGAGCCTACCCCGGTGCTACTGGAACCGGAACCTTTGGAGCTGGACCTGGAGCCTGCCCCCGGCGAGCGTACCGAGCCTACCCTGGGCAGCAACCTTGACCTGGACATCGATGGCGAGCCGCCTGTGCACCGAGCGGCCGAACGCGATGACCAGCCCGCATTCAGCGAACCGCTGCGCATCAGCGATGACGAAACCCCGGAAAAAGGCCTGAGCGCCCGCGACGACGAACCACTGGCGCTGCGCCTGTCGGCGCATGACGACGAGCCCGTCGAGCCGCTGCCCGGAGAGCGCCTGGAACCAGGCCTTGCCGGCAAACCCGAGCGCCCCTCGCGCAAGGAGCCGCTGGTCGATGTGGTCGACGACCCCTTGCAGCTAGGCTGGGAAAAACCCGCACCCAACTGGGGCAAGCGCCTGCTGTGGGGCTTTCTGACCCTGCTGGCTGCCGGCCTGCTCGCGTTCCAGTACGTGTGGTTCCACTTCGACGAAATGGCCCGCCAGGACCAGTATCGGCCGATTTTCCAGCAGATCTGCCCGATGGTCGGTTGCCAGGTGCCTACCCGCGTCGATATTGCACGCATCAAGAGCAGCAATCTGGTGGTACGCAGCCACCCGGACTTCAAGGGCGCGCTGATTGTCGACGCGATCATCTACAACCGCGCGCCGTTCGCCCAGCCATTCCCGTTGCTGGAGCTGCGCTTCGCCGACCTCAATGGCCAACTGATCGCCAGCCGTCGCTTCAAGCCCAGCGAGTACCTGTCGGGCGAACTGGCAGGGCGTGGTGAAATGCCCAGCCAGACGCCAATCCACATTGCCCTGGACATCCTCGACCCTGGGCCGAAGGCCGTGAATTACAGCCTGAGCTTCCGTTCGCCGGAGTAGGCGACAAGCGGCCAGCAGCGAGCGACAAGACAAGAAGCCCCAACCGCGACTGCTTTTCGTCCTGTCGCCTGCTGCTTGAAGCGCAAAGGCATAAGCCGACAACTGTTCAGATTTTATCCAAATCCATCTTTATCCAGTCATCGAGAGCGGGTATCATGCCAACCCTTTTTCGAACTCCAAGATTCGGCCCCACAACAGGGATCACCTATGTCGGCGGTACGCATCGGCCAATACACACTACGTAACAACCTGATCCTCGCGCCCATGGCCGGGGTCACGGACCAGCCTTTCCGTACACTTTGCCAGCGCCTGGGCGCCGGTATGGTGGTGTCGGAAATGGTTAGCAGCGACATGAGCCTGTGGAACAGCCGCAAGTCGAGCCTGCGCCGCATCCATGAAGGTGATCCCGAGCCACGCTCGGTGCAGATCGCCGGCGGTGATGCGCAGATGATGGCAGCGGCGGCAAAGGCCAATGTCGAAGCGGGTGCCCAGATCATCGACATCAACATGGGCTGTCCGGCAAAAAAAGTCTGCAACAAAGCCGCAGGCTCTGCTTTATTGAGAGATGAAGCCTTGGTCAGCGAGATCCTCCACGCCGTGGTCAGCGCTGTGGACGTACCGGTGACCCTGAAAATCCGCACCGGCTGGGACCGGGCGAACAAGAACGGCCTGAACGTGGCGAAGATCGCCGAACAGGCTGGCATCCAGGCGCTGGCGGTGCATGGCCGCACACGTGCCGATCTGTACACCGGCGAAGCCGAATACGACACCATCGCTGCCATCAAGCAGGCGGTGTCAATCCCGGTTTTTGCCAACGGCGATATCACCTCGCCAGAAAAGGCCCGGGAGGTGCTGGAAACCACCGGGGTCGATGGCCTGTTGATCGGCCGGGCTGCCCAGGGGCGGCCATGGATCTTTCGCGAGATCGAGCATTACCTGCGCACTGGCGAACATTTGCCAGCGCCGCAACTGGACGAAGTGGAACGCATCCTGCTGGAGCATCTGGCCGCGCTGCATGCCTTCTATGGCGATGTGATGGGCGTACGTATCGCCCGCAAGCACGTTGGCTGGTACCTGGCAACACGACCCGGCGGCAAGGAGTTTCGCGCCCGGTTCAACGCTTTGGAAGACACACAAGCGCAGTGCGCCAACGTTCGCGCGTTTTTCAGCGAACGTCGACAGAGCCTTGAGACAGAGGACGGACAAGGGGTGGCCGCATGACGATGATGACCGAGAATTTTGTGAGTGGAACAACGCCCGTGAGCGACAACGCCAACCTGAAACAGCACCTCAACACGCCGAGCGAAGAGGGCCAGACCCTTCGCGACAGCGTCGAGAAGGCGCTGCACAACTACTTCGCCCACCTGGAAGGCGCGACCGTGACGGACGTGTACAACCTGGTGCTCTCCGAAGTCGAGGCGCCCCTGCTCGAAAGCGTGATGAACTACGTGAAGGGCAACCAGACCAAGGCCAGCGAGATGCTCGGGCTGAACCGAGGCACCCTGCGCAAGAAGCTCAAGCAGTACGACTTGTTGTAAGCCAGAATCCCATCCAGAAAAGGCGACTCCCTGAACAGAGGCGCCTTTTTTGCTGACTCCACCGCGTTATTGGAACCCGAAATGACCGACCAGACTACCCGCCTGCCAGTCCGCCGCGCCCTGATCAGCGTCTCCGACAAGACCGGTATCCTCGAATTCGCCCGTGAGCTGCAGCAGCTCGGTGTCGAGATCCTGTCCACCGGCGGCACCTACAAGCTGCTCAAGGACAACGGCGTAAACGCGGTGGAAGTGGCCGACTACACCGGCTTCGCCGAAATGATGGATGGCCGGGTCAAAACCCTGCACCCGAAAATCCACGGCGGTATCCTCGGCCGTCGTGGCACCGACGACGCCATCATGAACGAGCACGGCATCAAGCCGATCGACCTGGTTGCGGTCAACCTGTACCCGTTCGAAGCCACCATTTCCAAGCCTGGCTGTGACCTGCCGACCGCCATCGAGAACATCGACATCGGCGGCCCGACCATGGTCCGTTCGGCAGCCAAGAACCACAAGGACGTGGCCATCGTGGTCAACGCCAGCGACTACGCCGGCATCGTCGAAGGCCTCAAGGCCGGTGGCCTGACCTATGCCCAGCGCTTCGACCTGATGCTCAAGGCGTTCGAGCACACTGCCGCCTACGACGGCATGATCGCCAATTACATGGGCACCATCGACCAAGCCAAGGACACCCTGAGCACCGAGGCGCGCAGCGAATTCCCGCGCACCTTCAACAGCCAGTTCGTCAAGGCACAGGAAATGCGTTATGGCGAGAACCCGCACCAGAGCGCGGCGTTCTATGTAGAAGCCAAGAAAGGCGAAGCCAGCATTTCCACCGCTGTCCAGCTGCAAGGCAAGGAACTGTCATTCAACAACGTGGCCGACACTGACGCCGCACTGGAATGCGTAAAGAGCTTCGTCAAGCCGGCCTGCGTCATCGTCAAGCACGCCAACCCGTGCGGCGTGGCGGTAGTACCGGAAGACGAAGGCGGCATCCGCAAAGCCTACGACCTGGCCTACGCGACCGACACCGAATCGGCGTTCGGCGGCATCATCGCATTCAACCGTGAACTGGACGGCGAAACCGCCAAGGCCATTGTCGACCGCCAGTTCGTCGAAGTGATCATCGCCCCGAAAATCTCCCAGGCCGCCCGCGACGTGGTGGCTGCCAAACAGAACGTACGCCTGCTGGAGTGCGGCGAGTGGCCAGCCGAGCGCGCTGCCGGTTGGGACTTCAAGCGCGTCAACGGTGGCCTGCTGGTGCAAAGCCGCGATATCGGCATGATCACCGCCGATGACCTGAAGATCGTCACCAAGCGTGCCCCGACCGAGCAAGAGATCCACGACCTGGTATTCGCCTGGAAAGTGGCCAAGTTCGTCAAGTCCAACGCCATTGTCTACGCCAAGCAGCGCCAGACCATCGGCGTCGGCGCCGGCCAGATGAGCCGCGTCAACTCCGCCCGCATCGCTGCAATCAAGGCCGAGCACGCTGGCCTGCAGGTGCAGGGCGCGGTCATGGCGTCGGATGCATTCTTCCCGTTCCGTGACGGTATCGACAATGCAGCTAAAGTGGGTATCAGCGCCGTGATCCAGCCGGGTGGTTCGATGCGTGATGCTGAAGTCATCGCTGCTGCCGACGAGGCCGGCATCGCGATGGTCTTCACTGGCATGCGCCACTTCCGCCACTAATTACGCGGGTCCCGAGGCGAGTCGAGATCCTGTGGGAGCGGGCTTGTCCGCGAATACGATGGTGGATTCACCGCCGCATTCGCGGGCAAGCCCGCTCCCACAGCGTTCGGCGCAAGCCACGGGATCACTTGAATCGAGGTTTTGACATGAAAGTTTTGATCATCGGCAGCGGCGGCCGCGAGCACGCCCTGGCCTGGAAAGTCGCCCAGGACCCACGCGTCGAGAAAGTCTTCGTTGCACCGGGCAACGCCGGTACCGCCATTGAAGCCAAGTGCGAGAACGTCGCCATCGACGTGTGTGCCCTGGAGCAACTGGCCGACTTCGCCGAGAAAAACGTCGACCTGACCATCGTCGGCCCGGAAGCACCGCTGGTTATCGGCGTGGTCGACCTGTTCCGCAGCCGCGGCCTGGACTGCTTCGGCCCAACCAAGGGCGCGGCCCAGCTGGAAGGCTCCAAGGCCTTCACCAAGGATTTCCTGGCACGTCACAAGATCCCGACCGCCGACTACCAGAATTTCACCGAGATCGAGCCAGCGCTGGCCTATCTGCAGGAAAAAGGCGCGCCAATCGTGATCAAGGCCGATGGCCTGGCGGCCGGCAAGGGCGTGATCGTCGCCATGACGCTGGAAGAAGCCGAAGCCGCCGTGCGTGACATGCTGGCTGGCAACGCCTTCGGTGAAGCAGGTTCGCGTGTCGTGATCGAAGAGTTTCTCGACGGCGAAGAAGCCAGCTTCATTGTCATGGTCGACGGCCACAATGTGCTGCCCATGGCCACCAGCCAGGACCACAAGCGCGTCGGCGACCAGGATACCGGCCCGAACACGGGCGGCATGGGCGCCTACTCCCCTGCCCCGGTGGTTACCGCCGACGTGCACCAGCGCGTGATGGACCAGGTGATCTGGCCAACCGTGCGCGGCATGGCCGAGGAAGGCAACGTCTACACCGGCTTCCTCTACGCCGGCCTGATGATCGACAAGGCGGGCAACCCCAAGGTCATCGAGTTCAACTGCCGCTTCGGCGACCCGGAAACCCAGCCGGTCATGCTGCGCCTGGAGTCGAGCCTGGTACTGCTGGTGGAAGCTGCATTCGCCAAGGCACTGGACAAGGTCGAAGCGCAGTGGGACCCGCGCCCGAGCCTGGGCGTGGTCCTGGCAGCGGGCGGTTACCCGGGCGACTACGCCAAGGGCGACGTGATCAACGGCCTGGACGCTGCCGCCAAGATCGAAGGCAAGGTATTCCATGCCGGTACTGCGCTCAAGGATGGCAAGGTAACCACCAACGGCGGGCGCGTGCTGTGTGCCACCGCCATGGGCAGCACCGTTGCCGACGCGCAGCAGCAGGCTTATCGCCTGGCCAAGGAAGTCAGCTGGAACGGCAGCTTCTACCGTTCCGACATCGGCTATCGGGCCATCGCCCGCGAGCGCGGTGAGCACCAGTAGTAAGTACTACCGGTATGCCGTAGCGGTTTCAGCCTGCGGCATCCGGCTCGTCGACAGGGCCCGGAATGGGCCTTGCCTTCGACTTGGCGCGCCGCGCATAGTGAGTACCCGGCACATCGGCCAAGAAGGGATTTCGTAGTGCGTCGGCTTCGGATTGCCTCAGCTCTGATCGTCAGCTTGCTGACCCTGCTCTGCATGATTCCGGCTGCGGCCGAACATGACGGAGGCTGGACCGTTCTGCTCGACGAACAGGCCAACCTGCAACTGAGCGATGTGCGCTCCGAGCGCTATCGCAACCAGTTCAGCCCACTGCCTCTCGCCGACCTTGATGCTGCCCCGGCTGGACAGGCCTTGTGGCTGCACTATCGTCTGGCACCAGGTGACCAGGAGCAGCTGCTGCGGGTATTTGCCCCGGACCTTTCTGGCCTGGACCTCTACGCCCTCGAAGGCGAACAACTTCTGCGTCAGCTGCACCACGGGCGCCAGGCCGGCAATGCCAGCCCGACCCTGCGTGGCAGCGACCATGTATTGCCCCTGCCCAACAGCAGGCAACCGCTGGACATCTACTTGCGCCTGGTCTCAGAGCACCAGCTGCGTCCGGCCATCAGCCTTGAGCCTGCGGCCGAGGCAGCCTCGGATCAACGCCAGCCGCTGCTGTTTGGCATGCTGTTCGGCGGCCTGATCATGCTGATCATGCACAACCTGATCCGCTTCCTCTACACCCGCTCCAGCACCACCCTGATCCTGGCGCTGTACCACGGCCTGATGCTGCTCAGCGGCCTGATCCTGTTGAACCTCAGCGGCCCTTGGTGGCATGTGTGGCACAGTGCGCAAACGCCTGCCGCCTATCTGACGCTGGTCCTGGCCGGCCTGTCCGGGTTGTACTTCACCCAACATTTCTTTTCGCCGTGCAATTCGCCACGGCTTAACCGCCTGCTGCAAGGTGAGATGCTGATTGTCGGGCTCAGTGGCCTGGTGCTGCTGTTCGTCGATACTCTGCCACTGAACCTGATGACCTACGCCCTGATGGCGCTGGGCAGCGTGAGCATGCTGCTGGTCAGCAGCTACCACTGGTTCAAGGGTTATGCACCCGGACGCCTGTTCAGCCTGGCCATGGTGGTGTTCAACCTCGGAGGCCTGGTACTGCTGCCAGCCCTGCTGGGTCTGACACGCACCTCGACACCCTGGCTGCTGTGTATCCTGCTGGGCCTGACCGTGGTCAGTGGCCTGCTGCTCAACCTGGCGGTCAGTGAACGGCTGCGGCGCATAAGCGAGGAGCGTTTCAGCGCCAGCCGTGCACTGGCCGCCAGCGATGCGGAAATCAACGCCAAAGCCGAGTTCCTGGCCAAGATCAGCCACGAAATCCGCACCCCGATGAACGGCGTGCTAGGCATGACTGAACTGCTGCTGGGCACACCGCTGTCGGTGAAGCAACGTGATTATGTGCAGACCATCCACAGCGCCGGCAACGAGCTGCTGACGCTGATCAACGAAATTCTGGACATTTCCAAGCTGGAATCCCGGCAAATCGAGCTGGATGATGTGCAGTTCGACCTTAACGCGCTGATCGAGGATTGCCTGAACATCTTCCGCGCCAAGGCCGAGCAACAGAACATCGAGCTGATCAGCTTCACCCAGCCACAAGTACCGCGGGTTATCAGCGGAGACCCGACGCGCCTGCGCCAGGCCTTGTCGAGCCTGCTGGAAAACGCCCTGAAAAATACCGACCAGGGCGAGATCCTGCTGGTGGTGGCGCTGGATCAACGCGGCGAGGTGCCACGCCTGCGTATCGCCGTGCAGGACAGCGGTGAACCGTTGCCCGCTGCCGACCGTGAAGCCTTGCTGCAGGCCGAGTTGCACAGCCACCACTTCCTTTCCAGCAACAAGCTGGGCGGCCACCTGGGGCTGGTCATCGCCAAACAGTTGATCGGTCTGATGCAGGGCGAGTTCGGCATCAAGAGCAACACCGGCATGGGCAACACCCTGTGGCTGACCTTGCCGCTGGACCCTTCACGCCTGGAACAGCCACCGGCGGACCTCGACAGCCCGCTGCGCGATGCCCGCGTGCTGGTAGTGGACGACAACGACACGTGCCGCAAGGTGCTTGTACAGCAGTGCAGCGCCTGGGGCATGAACGTCAGCGCGGTGCCGTCGGGCAAGGAGGCTCTGGCCCTTTTGCGCACCAAGGCGCACCTGCGCGACTACTTCGACGCGGTGCTGCTGGACCAGAACATGCCCGGCATGACCGGCATGCAGCTGGCCGCCAAGATCAAGGAAGACCCGAGCCTGAACCACGACATTCTGGTGGTGATGCTCACCGGCATCAGCAATGCGCCGAGCAAAGTCATCGCGCGCAACGCAGGGGTCAAGCGAATACTGGCCAAGCCGGTGGCCGGTTATACGTTGAAGACCACCCTGGCCGAGGAGCTGGCCCAGCGCGGCCGCGAACAGGCGATACCTGCCAGCCTGCCTGGCATCCCGCAGGCGCTGGACCTGCCAGGCGACTTCCGCGTGCTGGTCGCCGAAGACAACAGCATCTCGACCAAGGTGATCCGCAGCATGCTTGGCAAGCTCAACCTCAAGCCCGATACCGCCTGCAATGGCGAAGAGGCCTTGCAGGCGATGAAAGCGCAGCATTATGACCTGGTGTTGATGGACTGCGAGATGCCGATACTGGACGGCTTCTCGGCCACTCAGCAGTTGCGTGCCTGGGAAGCTGACAACCAGCGCCAGCGCACGCCGGTAGTGGCACTGACTGCGCACATCCTGGCCGAACACAAGGAACGCGCGCGGCTGGCAGGCATGGACGGACACATGGCCAAGCCAGTGGAGTTGTCGCAGTTGCGCGAGCTGATTCAATACTGGGCCAATCACCGGGAAGCCAAGGTGGACCCGGCACATACGTCCTGACCGATATCCAATGCTCTTGCAGGAGCGGCCTCGCGACACAAGGCCGCGCCGGCATACACCCAAGGAACACTGCTCATGCTCCATGAGTTGTTCAGCGTCTACCTGAAAATGCTCGTGCTCTACAGCCCGTTCTTCGTGCTGTCGTGTTTCATCAGCCTGACCCGCGGCCACTCCAGCAAGGAGCGCAAGCAACTGGCCTGGAAGGTCGCGTTCGCAGCCTTGGTCGCCAGCGTGATGCTGTACCTGTTCGGGCGCGCGATCTTCGGCATTTTCGGCATCACCGCCGATGCCTTCCGCATCGGTGCCGGCAGCGTGCTGTTCATTTCAGCCCTGGGCATGGCCCAGGGCAAGCCGGCGGTACAGGCCGACAACGTGCAGCAGGATGTGACCATCGTACCGCTGACCATTCCGCTGACCGTTGGCCCCGGTACCATCGGTGCCCTGTTGGTGATGGGGGTGAGCCAGCCGCACTGGGATGAAAAACTGCTGGCCATCGTCAGCATTGCCCTGGCCAGCTTTACCGTAGGGCTGGTGCTGTATCTATCGCACGGTATCGAGCGCCTGCTCGGTGACCAGGGTTTGCAAATCGTCAGCCGCCTGATGGGGCTATTCGTCTGTGCCCTGGCAGCACAGATCATCTTTACTGGGATTCGCGGTTACCTGCTGCCCTAGGGTGCAGAGCCTACAACTGCAGCTCAAGGATAGCCTTGCCATTTTGCTTGTCGACACTGGCCTGGGCCCGCTTGCGGTAGTCTTCGCGGAACCCCTGCAAGTTGAAGTGGATCACTTCGACTCGCATGTCCAGGAGTTTTACTTCACTGTTCAACTGCATGAACAAGAAGCCCTTGGAGGTCTTTTTCATCGACATTTCCATGTGAACCAACACCATGTCGATGAAGCCGCTCGACTGCTGTGAGCAAGGCAGCAACTGAAAGCGCCCGACCGCTTTGGAGACTGCCCTGGATTCAAACGCGGTCAGTGCCTGGCTGTCATTGCGCAGCGCCTGAAGCGACGACTGCGCAGATTGATAATGGCCGGCGGAGCCTTTCTGGCGAATCTGGGCAAGCGCCTGATCGGCAAGGCTGGCCCTGTCCGGCCCCGGTCGAGTCGCCGTGGGCGCGAGCTTGCCATCAAAGCCCAGAAACGCAAGGTTACGCCAGTAGTTCCTGAACCAGTCCGGCTCCAGGCCTTCGTTGAAGTCCCCCCAGGCTACTTGCTGGGCAAACGCATTGGCCAACAGGATGTCGTCACGGGCTTCGCGGCTAACACCTGGCAAGAATGACAGCAGGCTGCTGTGGACGAGTTTGCCACTGGCGGCACCTTGATTGATCTCACTCATTTTCGACTCCTGATGTTGTCGCAAGTTTGACCTGGCTGCGGTACTGCAATTGCTTGACCTTGATAGCGTCATGCAAGCCCGGACCTATCGAACTGATCACTTTTTCATGGGTGAAATAATTGGCATCGAACTGCTGAGCGGCCTGGGCACTTGAAAGATTCAGCGGCTGCCACAGCCAATCCATCGCCAGATGCTCTGCTGTGCTAAAGCCCAACTCGGTACTGATGACGCCTGAATCGGCCAGTATCAGGCGCAACTCCATACGTACATGGCTCATGCCTTTATCGTCCGGGGGCCGAACACATTCGGCCCATAACAACTGTTCTATGGCACCGTCGGGTTGGGCGGAATAGGCGTCGAGGCATGTGGCTACCGGCCCCTGCAGGGCGCTGGGCACACCTGCCAAGAGCTTGGCCCGCAACATGCTCCACGGTTCACAGGCCACTGCGGGTGCAGCAGGCACAGCGCCGGAATGCAAGGTCGCGACAGTGCAGCCGAAGTTACCCTGAATTCGCAGATATTCCTTGTGCCACTCAGCGTCCTGAAGGGCGTGACCCTTGCTAGCGGTCAGGTAGGCTGCCAGCTGAACATCCAACAGTGCTTCTGCTCGTGAAGCACTGACATTGTTGTCGATCAATACCAGGCTGTTGCCGTTCAACCACAACGTGTAATTGGCGTGCATCAGTATGCCCTCCAGGCCCGTCGACGCCGTGTCGACAGGCCAACTTCATCGTCAGAGTTCCAGTGCCAGCAGGACCTGCAGGGCATTGTCGTCAAGTTTGGTTTCTACAATGGCGCGAACTTTGTCGTATTGGCGCTTATCGAAATTCAACACCGCACCACAAGCAAAGTTGGAAGTACCGTTGCTTTCCCACTTGACCAGCAGATAGTTGGCAGCCTTGTCAGGCTTGGCGTCGGTCTGGATCGCACTGACCAGCATCGCCACTTGGCCGCCGTCCGTTTGCTCGCACTTGGCAAGGCTCAGCCCGGTTCGGTCATCTTCGACCGACTTGCGGTCGAGCAACTCGACGTTTTTGGTGCTGGCGGCCAAGGCTGAAACAACCGTTTTGCCGAGATTGTCCAGGGCGGTTGCCACATCGCCAGTGAAAACGCCATATGCCGCCTGCAGGCCCTTGCCCAGCAAGTTGCTGATCTCAAGGCGCATATTGCGTTCAGTGACCTGCTGTACATCGACATTGGTCGGCGCCCAGCCCATCTTGGACATCAGGTAAATGTAGTGTTTGAACCAGAGTTGCGTTTCACGGATAGGGTCATGCTGCTTGTTGGCACCTTGCGTGGCCAGGGCATGACAAGCCTTTGCAGCATCGCGGTTTTGCTCACCCATCAGGTCGGGGAACACGAACAGATTCTTGTCCGGCAGAACCTGAAGCTGCAGCTTCTCTTTATCGGTCGTCATGGGAAAGGTCTCCAGGAAGGGTACGGTTGGAGCCAAATAGCTCCAGCCGCAAACCTACCTGTGACCTTTACCTCAATCTGCCACGAAGCAGTTCCTCATCTGCCCACGCTGCCGCCGCTTACGGCTTTGCGCCATACCAGCGCGGGGTATAGACCCAAACCCCACCCGCTGCGCGGTCGAAAGTGCAGGTAGTGGAAGACCCAACCAGCACCATGGTGCGCATGTCGACCATTTCTGGCAGCAGTTCGGCCAAGGCGACTACCTTCAGCGTCTGCCCCGGCCTACCGATGTCACGGCCAAGGACTACAGGCGTGTTCCCGTCACGGTGGCGGCGCACAACCTCCAGGGCGACACCGAGCTGGTGCGGCCTGGCCTTGGAGATCGGGTTGTAGAAGGCCAGCACCAGGTCGGCCTGGGCAGCCAGGTCCAGGCGCTTTTCAATGATCGACCAGGGCTTGAGGTTGTCCGACAGCGACATCACGCAGAAGTCATGCCCCAGCGGTGCACCTGCTTGGGCGGCGGTTGCCAGCGAGGCTGAAACCCCCGGCAAGATCTGCAGGTCAACGCGGTGCCAGGTGGGGTCGCTGGATTCGTGCAATGCTTCGAGCACCGCAGCGGCCATGGCGAAAACGCCCGGGTCACCTGACGACACCACCACCACCGAACGGCCTTGGGCCGCCAGTTCGAAGGCATGTCGGGCGCGTTGCATCTCTTCGCGGTTGTCGGTGCAGTGCAGCACCTGGTCGTCGCGGAACGGGCCAGCCATGCGCACGTAGGTTTCGTAACCGAGCACATCTTCGGCCTGCGCAAGTTCGGCCTTGACCGCCGGCACCATCAGTTCCGCCGCACCTGGGCCAAGGCCGATGACCGCCAGGCGACCGCGACGGCGGCCGACCTGCGCCACGTCGACCGGGGCAGGCGCCACCGCGACCACGACTTCTTCAAGCGCTATCAACTCGGCATCGGGCACCGCCGCAGCGACCATGCTGGCCACATCGCCAGAGCGGGGGGCGAAGCGCAAAGGGACACCCAGGGCCTGCGCAGCTTCGTGCAACGCGCTGTCGGCCATGGTTCGCTCGTCTGCCAGCACGCAGGCTACCGAGGGCTCGGCGATGCCGGCCTGCTGCAGTGCTGCGCGAATACTGTGCAGATTGCCACCTGCAACGCCCACGACCACCTGGCGCGGGTGGATCAGCAGCTCGTCGCGGTTGGCCGGGCGCGCCTGATGCCCCACATGGATGGTGCGCTGCGCCGCTTCGCTGGCGGGCAACTGCGCCAGCTGCAGCCACGGTGCGTTACCTTCGATACGCACGGACTCACCCGCCAGCAGGTCGGATACAAAGCGCTTGCCTTGCTCGATATCGGCCAATGCATAGCCCTGCGGCGGGTTCAGCAGGCAAGTACCGAAGCGCAGCTCGCCACTGGTGGTGATGGCCGCGGAAACGCCCAGCACATCAGCGATTTCCCGCGCCATCACGTTCACCCCACCGAGGCCTCCGAGCAACGGCACTACCGCGCTACCATCCTCGGCCACGGCCAGTACCGGCGGCTCGCTGCCCTTCTCGCTGAGCAGAGCGGCCAGGCTACGGATAACGATACCCGCGGCGCACAACGCAATGATCGGCGTGTCTTGCTGATACAACCCGCGCAGGGTATCGCCGAACGACACGTACGACTGGTCCGCACCCTCGACACGCCCCTCGAGGCCATGGATCGTGGCCTGCGGATAACAGGCCTGGATACGCTGCGCCGTCGTCAGGCTGCCCGGGCCGAGAATGACGATGGCCGGGGCCCTGTGCATGTTCAGCCCTGCCATTTTTCCCCCGGCACGATGATCAGCGAGAAGTACGGCGACGACTGCGGGTCGACCTGGTCCAGCGGCACGATCTTCTGGTTGGCCATGGTTGCCCGCTCCACATACAGCGCACGCCCATCCAGGCCCAGGTCGGCCAGCACTTCGCGCACCTTGGGGAAGTTGCGCCCAAGTTTCATGATCACCGCTGCATCGGCATCGGCCAAACGGCGCTTGAGCTCTTCAGCGGGCAACACGCCAGACAACACCGACAGGCTCTGGTTGCGGTACACCAGCGGCGCCCCCAGCACCGAAGCGCCACCGAGCATGGAGCAGACACCGGGAATCACTTCTGCCTCGTAGCGCTGCGCCAGGCGGTCATGCAAGTACATGTAGGAGCCATAGAAGAACGGGTCGCCTTCGCAAATCACCGCCACGTCGCGGCCGGCATCCAGGTGCTCGGCCACCTGTACGCTGGCTTCGTCGTAGAAGTCGCTGATTACTTGCTCATAGGACAGCGGCGCCGGCAGCACTTCGGTGGTGACCGGGTAGACCAGCGGCAGCAGGGTCTGCTCGGGCTGCAGGTGCGCCTCGATAATGCCGAAGGCATTGCCACGCTTGCCCTTGGCCACGAAGTAGCCGACCACCGGTGCCTCACGCAACAGGCGCAGGGCCTTGAGGGTAATCAGTTCAGGATCGCCAGGGCCCACGCCCAGGCCAAGCAGTCGTCCGCGCGGGGCCATCATTCCACCTCCGTGGCCAGGGCGTTGACCGCCGCGGCGGCCATCGCGCTGCCGCCCAGGCGGCCTTGCATGATCACGAACGGCACGCCACGGCTGTCGGCGGCGAGCATGGCCTTTGACTCGGCAGCGCCGACGAAACCGACCGGGAAGCCGAGGATCAGCGCCGGCTTGGGCGCGCCGGCATCGAGCATTTCCAACAGGTAGAACAGCGCAGTCGGGGCATTGCCGATGACCACCACGCTGCCCTCCAGGTAAGGGCGCCACAGTTCCAGTGCTACGGCGGAGCGGGTGTTGCCGGCGTCTTTGGCCAGGCCCGGCACGCTGGGGTCACGCAGGGTGCAGATGACTTTGTTGTCAGCTGGCAAGCGGGCCCGGGTGATCCCTTCGGCCACCATGTGCGCATCGCACAGGATCGGCGCGCCGTTGAGCAGCGCCTCACGCCCGGCCCGGCCGGCACCGTCGGAGAACTGCAGGCCATCGATGGCGTCGACCATGCCACAGGCGTGGATCACGCGCACGGCGAGCTTTTCAAGGTCTGCGGGGATCCGCTCGAGTCGGGCTTCCTCACGGATGATCCGGAAGGAGTTGCGATAGATCTCCTGACCATCGCGGATGTAGTCAATCATCAAGGTGCTCCGTCGGCAGGTCGAGCATGGCGCCTGCTTCATTCAAGGTAAGGTCGGTGGCGCGCAGGGCACCGAAACCCGGCTGGCGCGCATCACGCAGATACAAGTCGTAACGGCCCGGCGAACGGGCCAGCAAGGTGGCCGGGGCAACATGGGCCACAGCACAGGAACGGGGGCAGCCGGACAGGTGCACGCTGGCCGGCACGCCAGGGCCCAGCAGCGCGGCCAGGACCACGGCGTCAGCCTTGGTCTCGGCAAGGGCCTTGGCGCAGCCGCTGGCACCGGTGCAGGCGCTGATACGCGCCAGGGGTTCACGGTCGTGGCACAGCAACCCCAGCGCAGACAGTTCGGCCAGGGCCTGATCGATGTGCTGCGCTTGCAGGTTGGTCAGCACCAGGCTTTGCCAGGGGCTAAGCCGCATGCTGGCATCGCCCTTTTCACGGGCAATACGTGCGGCGCCACGCAGCATCGCGGGGGTCAGGCGGCCTTGCGGCGGGGCAACGCCAAGGGCAACACCCTGCGCCTGGGGCAACCTGCCCAACCACGAGGCGCGGTGCTGTTCACGCCGCCACGTGAGCACGGCGGCATCGCGGCGGATGTCCAGGCCGAGCCCAGCGACAAAATCAGCTGGCGGGTACACCTCAAGCAGCTGGCGCATGCGCGTCTGCGTCGGGGATGCCAGATCGAGGAAGCGCTCCAGCACGGCGCGCACCAGCATCAGGCCCTGCGCCAGCGGCACCGCACCGAGCGCCTGGCCCTCTGCCGGGCAACCTGCCAGGCCAAACGCCAGCCAGGCCTGCTGATCCAGGTGCAGGGGCGACAGCCACAGGTCATGGGGGTGTTCGAGCATCGCCAGGCGCTCGCCTGCATCCAGCTGCACAGCGAACTTGGCCGACAGCTGGTGAAAGCGCGGGGTGCCTTCCAACAGGTCGAGGATCTGCCCGGCCAGCGGCCGGGCGTCCAGCAGCATGAGCGGGTCATGCCCGGCCAGCGGGCTGAGCATCACGTTGCGCACATCGTCACCCGCGGCATCGCGTGGTCCCAGGCCGGCTGCGAGCAGTGCCTCGACCAAAGCGCGATGCTCGCTGCCAATGCCGCGAATCTGCAGGTTGCCACGGTTGGTCGCCTCGATCACGCCGCCAGCAAAACGCTCCGCCGCCGCCGCCACGGCTTCAGCCTGCTCGGCCAGCAGCAGGCCACCCAGCAGCTTGATGCGGCAGATACCGCCATCACGGGCACTGACAATGCGCCACAACCCCGGGCAGGCCGAGGGGCGGGGCGATACGTGGGGGGCATGGGCCTGCGTCAAAGGGGCATCCGGCAGTCTGTGAAAATGCGCTTGAGTGTAGAAGGCGCGGTATTATGCCTGCTTTGTCCGGCGGCATGAAAAGCCGGTGGTCGAGCATCCTCGGCGATTAAGTAGAAATTCAGGACCGCGTCGCCTTCTTCGCGGGCTCGCCCGCTTCCACAGGATCACTGCAGGCTGCACAGGCTGCCCTGTATCTGTAGGAGCGGGCTTGCCCGCGAAGGGGCGCGAAGCGGCCCCAAAAATGGCGGATCGAAATACATGACACCCTGGCTGACAGTAGTAGGCATCGGCGAAGACGGCTTCAGCGGCCTGGGCAAACAGGCCCGGCGCGCCCTGCTGGGCGCTGGGCGGGTCTTCGGCAGCCCACGCCAGCTGGCCTTGCTGCCACGTTGCGTGACCGCGGAACAGCTGGCCTGGCCCAGCCCGTTCTCGCTGGCCCCGGTGCTGGCCCTTCGCGGCGAGCCGGTGTGCGTGCTGGCCAGCGGTGACCCTATGTTCTACGGCGTCGGTGCCAGCCTGGCGCGCCAGGTGCCTGCTGCAGAAATGCGCGTGCTGTCGATGCCCTCTTCCTGCGCCCTGGCCGCTGCCCGCCTAGGCTGGCCGCTGCAGGACCTGCAGGTGGTGTCGCTGGTGGCACGCCCCCTGGCAGCGCTCAATGCCCACTTGCACAGCGGCATGCGCCTGCTGGTGCTGAGCAACGATGGCGACAGCCCGGCGGCAATTGCCGCGCAGCTGCGCGGGCAAGGCTTCGGCCCAAGCCGCCTGCAGGTGTTCGAGCACTTGGGGGGCGTGGACGAACGTGCACTGGCCGGCACCGCCCAGGACTGGCCGCACACCGGTATCGCGGCGCTCAACCTGGTCGCCGTCGAATGCCTGGCTACGCCCGATGCGCCCCGCCTGCACCGACTGGCCGGGCTGCCAGACGCCGCATACCGGCACGATGGCCAGTTGACCAAGCGCGATGTCCGCGCCATCACCCTGGCGCGCCTGGCACCGCAACCCGGCGAACTTTTGTGGGATGTCGGTGCGGGCTGCGGCTCGATCGGCATCGAATGGATGCGTGCCCACCCGGCATGCCGCGCGCTGGCCATCGAGGCCGACGAAGGCCGCCAGGGTTTGATCGAGCATAACCGCGATGCATTGGGTGTACCCGGTCTGCAACTGGTTCGCGGCAAAGCGCCAGCGGCGCTGCAAGGCCTGGAGCAACCGGATGCAATCTTCATCGGAGGCGGCGTTACCCGCGCAGGTGTACTGGACCTGTGCTGGGCAAGCCTGCGCCCCGGCGGCCGCCTGGTGGCCAACGCCGTCACCCTGCAAAGCGAACTGGCCCTGGCGCACTTTCGCGAACAGCACGGTGGTGAGCTGACCCGTATCCATGTCGCTCATGCCCAGCCCTTGGGTGCGTTCGACACCTGGCGCCAGGCGCTGCCGATCACCCTTCTGGAAGTACTGAAACCCGCCGATGCGTGAAGAAACCCGCGAACAGCCCGCGCCTCTGCGCAGCGGCCTTACCACCGGCAGCTGCGCCACCGCCACCAGCCTGGCAGCGGCCAAGCTGCTGCTCACCGGGCAGCGTGATGATGCGGTGGACATCACCCTGCCCAAAGGCAAGGTCGTGCAGATGCGCCTGGAATTCTGCCGCCTGATCGGCGAGTGCGCCGAAGCCGGTACCCTCAAGGATGCGGGTGACGACCCGGACGTGACCCACGGTGCCCTGGTCTATAGCCAGGTGCGCCTGCTGGCGGAACCTGGCATTGGTTTTGTCGCCGGCAGCGGCGTGGGCACGGTGACCCGGCCGGGGCTGGTGCTGGCGGTGGGTGAACCGGCCATCAACCCGGTGCCTCGGCGCATGATCAGTGAACACCTGCAACACCTGGCCGACGCGTACGGCTACCTTGGCGGCTTCGAAGTCACGGTCAATGTGCAAGGTGGTGAGCAACTGGCCCTGAAAACCATGAACCCGCGTCTGGGCATCCTCGGCGGGCTGTCGATCCTCGGCACCAGCGGCATCGTCCGGCCGTTCTCCTGCGCGGCCTACATTGCCTCGATTCACCAAGGCATCGACGTGGCCCACACCAATGGCTACACGCACATAGCCGCGTGCACCGGCAATGCCAGCGAAGACACCATGCGCCGCGTCTACGGTCTGCCGGAAATCGCCCTGATCGAAATGGGCGATTTCGTCGGCGCGGTGCTCAAGCACCTGCGCAAGGTACCGGTGCCGCGCCTGACCCTGTGCGGCGGCTTCGGCAAGATCAGCAAACTGGCCGCCGGCCACATGGACCTGCACAGTCGTCACTCCAGCATCGACTTGCCGCAACTGGCAGGTTGGGCCGCAGACATTGGCGCTGACGAGGCGTTGCAGGCTGCCATCAGCGGTGCCAACACCAGCCAGCAAGCGCTCGCCCTGGCTCATGCGGCCGGCATTGCCCTGGGTGACGCGGTGTGTGCCCACGCCCTGGCCTTCGCCCGTAGCGTCGTGCCGGCGCAGGTGCACGTGGAGGTGTTCGCCATCGACCGCCAAGGCGGCATCGTCGGCCAGGCGGGTGTGCAATGACTGCGCGCATCCTGTTGCTGGGAGGGGTCACTGAAGCCCTGGCGATGGCCCGCCAACTCGGGCCTCGACATGTCTACAGCCTGGCCGGTATCGGCCGCGTGCCGCAGGGCTTGCAGTGCCAGGTGCGGGTCGGGGGCTATGGCGGTGTCGAGGGCTTGACCCGTTACCTGCGCGAGGCGGGTATCACCCTGCTGATCGACGCCACCCATCCCTATGCCGCGCAAATCAGCCGCAATGCCGCCAGCGCCGCACGCAACGCCGGCATCCCGTGCTGGGCCTTGCGTCGTCCCGCCTGGCAGGCGCAAGCAGGGGACGACTGGCGAGAAGTCGAGGATTGGGCAGGGTTGATCGAAGCACTGAAGCCGTTCCGCAGGCCACTGTTCACGCTAGGACGCGAGCCGCTGCAGCACCTGGACGAGATTCCGCCAGAGCAGTTCTGGACCTTGCGTGCGCTGGAGGCGTGCCCTGGCAACGAGCGCTGTGAAGTGATTGGCGCACGTGGGCCGTTCCATATCGAAGATGAACGGGCGTTGTTCCAGCGCCGCCACATCGATGTGCTGATCAGCAAGAACAGCGGCAGTGTGGCGACCGAGCCGAAGCTGGAGGTAGCACGGGAGCTTGGCGTGCCGGTGCTTGTCCTGAAACGTCCGACACTGCCGGAGGTGGACCGGACATTCGACTCACTGGCGGACCTGGCAACAGCGCTCGCCCTCTAGGCGCTGCCTTTTCGCGACACACAGGCACTCCTACAAAGATTTCAGACTTTTCTTCCAACTAACCCAGTGGCCCGTTGCCGCTCTGCTGCCTTAAACTCGACGCCCCTCCCCCGGAAGGTTTCACCCATATGGAAATGCAATGGTGGATCTGGCTGGTCTTCGGCATCGCGCTGATCCTGCTTGAACTGGTCCTCCCAACGTTCTTCATACTCTGGTTCGGCATCGGCGCCGTGCTGGTCTCGCTTATCTCGCTCGCCGCACCCAGCCTGCAACTGGACATGCAGGTCCTGCTGTGGGTACTGCTGTCGTCGGCCACCACTGTGCTGTGGTTCAAAGTGTTTCGGCGCAAGCAGCCGGATGTGCGCTGGACCGCCGACAGCGTGATCGGCGAAGTGGGCCTGCTGACCGCTCCCGTGTCGGAGTTCCAGAAAGGCCGCGTACGCTTCCAGAAGCCGATCCTCGGCAACGAAGAATGGACCTGCATCGCCGATGGCCAGATCGCTGCCGGCGAGCGGGTACGCCTGACCGCCATCGAGGGGAACACCGCCCGCGTTATCCGGGCCTGAATCCGCATTAAAAGGAATTTTGCAGCATGACCAGCCTCATCGTCGTCGGCGCCATTGCCCTGTTCGTCCTAATCACCGTGTTCAAGGGGGTACGCATCGTGCCCCAGGGCGAGGAATGGATCGTCGAGCGCCTGGGCCGCTACCACAGCACCCTCAAGCCGGGCCTGAACATTGTCATCCCCTACATGGACGTGGTCGCCTACCGCCTGCCGACCAAGGACATCATCCTCGATGTGCAGCAGCAGGAAATCATCACCAAGGACAACGCGGTAATCGTCGCCAACGCCCTGTGTTTCGCCAAGGTAGTCGACCCGCAGAAAGCCTCGTATGGCGTGCAGGACTTCTCGTTCGCCGTCACCAGCCTGACCATGACCTCGCTGCGCGCCATCGTCGGTGCAATGGACCTCGACGAGGCGCTGTCCAGCCGCGAGCAGATCAAGGCCCGTCTGCGCGATGCAATGTCCGAGCAGACCGAAGACTGGGGCGTGACCGTGCGCTCGGTGGAAATTCAAGACATCAAACCTTCGGAAAACATGCAGTTGGCCATGGAACGCCAGGCCGCAGCCGAGCGTGAGCGCAAGGCCGACGTCACCCGCGCCGAAGGGGCCAAACAGGCGGCGATCCTTGAAGCAGAGGCGCGCCTGCAGGCGGCCAGGCTGGATGCCGAGGCGCAGATCAGCCTGGCCGAGGCCTCGGCGCGCTCGATTTCGCTGGTGAAGGAAGCGGTGGGCAACGAGACCGTACCGGCGATGTACCTATTGGGCGAACGCTATGTGGGCGCGATGGAGAACCTGGCGGGCAGCAGCAATGCCAAGGTGGTGGTGTTGCCGGCTGACCTGCAAGAGACCGTGCGCGGGTTGATGGGCCGCAACAAGGTTTGAGAGTGTCGGGGGCGCTTTGCGCCCCTATCGCGACACAAGGCCGCTCCCACAGGGATCGCGCCAGCTTTTAGAAATTGAGCAAGACAGTTGCTTCCACAGGACAGCGCAGTATTCGAGGCTGACGCAATTCTGTGGGAGCGGCCTTGTGTCGCGATGGGCTGCACAGCAGCCCCCATTACCAGGCCACCTGCGTCACTTCACCGCACCCCGGCATTTTTACCTATACTCCGCCTTACAATAGCCACCACGATTCCTGACCGGATCTCTCCATGCCCCCACGTCGGCACATTGCCTGGATAGCCTGCCTTGCAGTGCTATTCAACTTGCTGGCCATGCCGCTGTCTTCTGCTGCGCCCAAGGGCCCGGCCGAGCAGCTGCTGTGGGGGGCTTTCTGTTCCAGCATGGCCAACAAGGCCAACGTCGACGTTCAGGCCCTGGCCAAGATCGACCTCGGCCCGCAAGGTGACGACAGCGCCGGCATGATGAACTGCTGGTGCTGTTCTGGTGCCGTGCCGTTGCTGGCCCTGCCCGGCTACCCGCCACAGTTGCACAACCCGCCGACACTGCTCAGCGGGCTGCTGCCGCCACCTGCCAAGTACACACCCACGCCCCGCCAGCTCTGGCCTGGGCTGAATCCTCGTGCCTCTCCGCTAGCCTGAGTTCATCACGCTGTCTGCCTGAACCAGAACGGAAACGGAGATTCACCATGCTCAAGCACGCCCTCGTCATGGCCGCCCTGCTGCTGCCTGGCGCCTTTGCCAATGCCCACGAATACAGCGTGGGTGACCTGCACATTGCTCACCCGTGGTCGCTGCAGTTGCCACCCAACGCGCCTAACGTCGCCGCGTATTTCGTGGTGCACAACAAAGGCCAGGCCGATGACCGCCTGCTCAGCGTCGACAGCCCCATCAGCGATGACGCGCAACTGCACGAGCATGCCATGAGCGCCACTGGCGCCATGAAGATGCAACAGGTGCCCAGTGTGGTAGTACCTGCCGGCAAGGACCTGACCTTTGCCCCTGGCGCCTACCACGTGATGCTGATGCAGCCCAAGGACCGTAGCCTGCTCAGCGACGGCAAACGCTTCCCGTTGACCCTGCACTTCGAGAAGGCCGGCGACATCACCGTCGAAGTGGCCGTGCAGAAGCAGGCGCCAGCGGACCAGCCGCAAGCCCACGAACACGCGCACTGATACCTGCTGACAGGCACGCGCCATGAGCCTGCCGCGCCACAGCATCGGCCGTACCACCCGCCCTGACCTCAGGCGCGCCGGTGGCGGATGGCTGAGCCTGTTCGCCATGTGGATGATCTTCATCGGCCCGCTGATTTCCCAGTCGATGCCGATGGACCACCACGCGGGCATGAACATGCCGATGGACATGCCGATGGCGGCTGCCCATCAGCACGGCGGCGACGCCCACCACGGTCACGGCGGCGATGGTCAGCTGCATGTGATGTGGGAAAAGTGCGGTTACTGCAGCCTGTTGTTCAACTGCCCGGCCCTGCCCCAGGCCCTCAGCCCGCTCAGCGCCGGCAGCATCGTCCCCACCAGCCACCTGCTTGCGCCAACGCACCAGGGCCATGCCCGGCAGGCTGTATTCCCTGGTGCGCGCAGCCGCGCCCCGCCTTCTTCGATCAACGTCTGAAACCACATTTTGCGCACGAAGCCAGGAGGCTTCGCGCTAACTCATGACTGATCGACTGGAATCATTATGTCCGGCTGCACCCCTGTTTTTGCCTTGTCCCTGCGTGGGACCATCGCCGCCCTGTGCGGTTCGCTGCTCGCACCCATGGCCCTGGCCGCCGACCCTGGCCATGAAGGCCATGTGCACGACGCACCCGAGCTGAGCCCGACGGTGATCACCGCCGTGGCCCCGAGTTCACCGCTGACCGTGGTCACCAACCCGAAAGACCCGCGCCAGCCAGTGCCGGCCAGCGACGGCGCCGACTACCTGAAGACCATCCCCGGCTTCTCGGCAATCCGTGCTGGCGGTACCAACGGCGACCCGGTATTGCGCGGCATGTTCGGCTCGCGCCTGAACATCCTCACCAACGGCGGCTTGATGCTTGGAGCCTGCCCCAATCGCATGGACGCGCCCACGTCCTATATCTCGCCAGAAACCTACGACCGCCTGACCGTGATCAAAGGCCCGCAGAGCGTCATCTGGGGGCCCGGCGGCTCGGCCGGCACCATCCTCTTCGAACGCGAACCAGAGAAGTTCGGCACCCTCGGCAGCCGCATCAACGCAAGCCTGCTGGCCGGCTCCAACGGCCGCTTCGACAAGGTGCTGGATGCTGCGGCCGGCAACAGTCAGGCCTATGCCCGCTTCGTCGGCAACCAGTCACGCTCGGACGACTACCACGACGGCAACAACGACACCGTGCCGTCGCGCTGGGAAAAGTGGAATGGCGATGTCGCCCTCGGCTGGACACCCGACCAGGACACCTTGCTGGAGCTGACTGCCGGCAAGGGTGACGGCGAAGCCCGCTATGCCGGGCGCGGCATGGACGGTTCGCAGTTCAAGCGCGAAAGCCTGGGCCTGCGCTTTGAAAAGTCCAACCTCGGCGAGGTGCTCGACAAGGTCGAGGCGCAGGTCTACTACAACTACGCCGACCATGTGATGGACAACTACAGCCTGCGCACGCCGTCGGGTAGCGGCATGATGGGCATGCCGATGGTCAGCAACGTCGACCGCCGCACCATGGGTGCACGCATCAAGGCCACCTGGCGCTGGGCCGACGTGCAGCTGATCAGCGGCATCGACGCGCAAACCAACGAACATCGCAAGCGTGGCGGTATGGGTGTGGACGCACACAAGGGCCAGGCCTGGACCAAGGACGCCGACTTCCACAACTACGGCGCCTTCAGCGAACTGACCTGGTACGTCAGCGGTGAGGACCGCTTGATTACCGGCGCCCGCCTGGACCGCGCCTCGGCGCGTGACTTCCGCAAAACCAGCGCCACCGAAGGCGACACCCGTGCCGACACCTTGCCGAGCGGTTTCATCCGCTACGAGCACGACCTGGCAGCCATTCCGGCCACCACCTACATCGGCCTCGGCCACGCCCAGCGCTTCCCCGACTACTGGGAGCTGTTCTCACCCAAGCTGGCACCCGCCGGGGCAGCCAACGCCTTCGACGGCATCAAGCCAGAGAAAACTACCCAGCTCGACTTCGGCATCCAGTACCGCACCGAGCGCCTGGAGGCCTGGGCTTCGGGCTATGTCGGGCAGATTCGCGACTACATCCTGTTCGACTACCGCACCGGCATGATGGGCATGAGCACCTCCCAGGCGCAGAACATCGACGCCCGCATCATGGGTGGCGAACTGGGCACCGCCTACCAGCTGACTGAAAACTGGAAGGCCGACGCCACGCTTGCCTACGCTTGGGGCAAGAACAGCAGTGACGGCAAAGCGCTACCTCAAATGCCTCCCCTGGAAAGCCGCATGGGCCTGACCTACAGCCGCGACGTGTGGAGCGTCGGCGCACTGTGGCGGCTGGTGGCGGCGCAAAACCGCATTGCCGAAAACCAAGGGAACGTCGTCGGCAAGGACTACGACAAGAGCGCCGGCTTCGGCGTGTTCTCCCTGAACGGCGCCTACAAGGTGAACAACAACCTCAAGCTCAGCGCAGGGGTCGACAACCTGTTCGACAAAACCTACGCCGAGCACTTGAACCTGGCCGGGAACGCCGGGTTCGGCTACCCGGCTACAGATCCACAGCCGGTCAACGAGCCAGGCAGGACCTTCTGGACCAAGGTCGACTTCAGCTTCTGACAACAACGGGCGCAGCTTCGGTTGCGCCTTTCAGCTGGTCAAAAAAGGAGGTTCCCATGAGAGGAACACGCGTCTCTTTCTATAACCTGGCCTGGCGTTGGCATTTTTATGCGGGGCTGTTCGTGGCCCCGTTCATGATCCTGTTGGCAATCACCGGGATCATCTACTTGTTCAAGCCCCAGCTCGACCCGCTGCTGTACCGCGAGCTGATGGTGGTCGAGGCCGGCCAGCACCGGCAGGGCGCAGACACGATGCTGGCTGAAGTGCGCCAAGCCTACCCAAAGGGCCACATCGCCCAGTACTTGCCGCCACTGAACGCCGCGCGCAGTGCGCAGTTCGTGGTGCATGACGGCGGGCGCGAACTGAACGTGTTCGTCGACCCATACAGCGGCAAGGTCCTCGGCGAACAGGACGGCAAGCAGAACCTGCAGGCCATCGCCCGCGCCCTGCATGGCGAGCTGATGGTCGGCACGGTCGGTGACCGGCTGGTGGAACTGGCGGCGGGCTGGGGCATCGTGCTGGTGGTATCGGGCCTGTACCTGTGGTGGCCGCGCGGGCGCAGTGGCGCTGGCGTGCTTTGGCCGCGGCTGTCGGCGCGCGGCCGGCTGTTCTGGCGTGACCTGCACGCGGTAACCGGTTTCTGGGGTTCGGCCTTGCTGTTGTTGATGCTGGTCAGCGGCATGACCTGGACCGGCTTGTGGGGCAAGCAGTACGCTGATTTGTGGAACCGCTTCCCGGCAGCCATGTGGAACGACGTGCCCACGTCGGACCAGCAGGCGCGTGAGCTGAACAGCGCACACCGCCAGACCGTACCCTGGGCCATGGAAAACACGCCGATGCCACAGTCCGGTGCACACGCCGAGCACGGCGGGCACCACATGATGTCGGACCTGCCCGCAGCGCCCCAGGTGAGCGTGCAACAGGTCGAAGACATTGCCACTTCGCGCCAGGTCGAGCCGGGCTACAGCATTACCCTGCCCACGACTGCCGACGGGGTGTTCACCATTGCCGTGTTCGCCGACGACCCGCGCAACGACGCCACCCTGCATGTCGATCAATACACCGGCAAGGTTCTGGCCGATGTGCGCTGGCAGGACTACAGCCCGGTTGCCCGCGCCACCGAGCTGGGCGTGATGCTGCACGAAGGCAAGATGTTCGGGGCGCTGAACCAGATCATCATCCTGCTGGTGTGCCTGATGATCCTGCTGGGTTCGGTGAGCGGGCTGGTGATGTGGTGGAAGCGCCGGCCGGACGGCGGCCTGGGCGTACCGCCTTTGCGTCATGACCTGCCACGCTGGAAGGCGGCGGTGGCAGTGATGCTGGTGCTGGGGGTGATGTTCCCGCTGGTAGGGGTGTCGATGGTGGTGATGTGGGGGGTGGATAGTTTGGTGGTGAGGCGCCGCCGGGTCTTGGCCAGCGCTTGAGCCTTGTGTTGCCTGTGCTGGCCTCTTCNCTTTGTAGGGCCGGGTTTACCCGCGAAGAGGCCGGTCCAGGCCAAATGCTGAGCTGCAAATGGAGAGTCGATCTGTCGCGCCCCGAACTGGAACGCGCGTGTTAGCCTAGCCGGCTACCTCTGACAAGAAGACTGGCCTTTACAAGGGAATGCAGCCTATGACGCAAACCTCACCCATAGCGACAGATGAACCGCACCTGCAACGCAACCTGACCAACCGCCACATCCAGCTGATCGCCATCGGCGGCGCGATCGGTACCGGTCTGTTCATGGGCTCAGGCAAGACCATCAGCCTGGCCGGGCCATCGATCATCTTCGTCTACATGATTATCGGCTTCATGCTGTTCTTTGTCATGCGCGCCATGGGCGAACTGCTGCTGTCGAACCTGAACTACAAATCGTTCATCGACTTTTCCGCCGGCCTGCTCGGCCCCTGGGCCGGCTACTTTACTGGCTGGACCTACTGGTTCTGCTGGGTGGTCACCGGCATTGCCGATGTGGTCGCCATCGCCGCCTACACGCAGTTCTGGTTCCCTGACTTGCCGCAGTGGATACCGGCGCTGACCTGCGTAGGGCTGCTGCTGTCGCTGAACCTGGTCACCGTAAAAATGTTCGGCGAAATGGAGTTCTGGTTCGCCCTGGTCAAGATCGTTG
Organism: Pseudomonas sp. 22515; assembly: GCF_052044625.1. NCBI lineage: Bacteria > Pseudomonadati > Pseudomonadota > Gammaproteobacteria > Pseudomonadales > Pseudomonadaceae > Pseudomonas > Pseudomonas sp. 22515. The sequence goes on along the minus strand of NZ_JBQENN010000001.1, from coordinate 412,097 downwards.
CCATCCTCGGTCTGGTCGCGACCGGCCTATACATGGTCATCACCGGCTTCACCTCGCCCAGCGGGCGCACCGCCCAGCTGGCCAACCTGTGGAATGACGGCGGCATGTTCCCCCATGGCCTGATGGGCTTCTTCGCCGGTTTCCAGATCGCCGTGTTCGCCTTCGTCGGCATCGAGCTGGTGGGTACCACCGCCGCCGAAGCGAAGAACCCGGAACGCACCCTGCCGCGGGCGATCAATTCGATCCCGATCCGCATCATCGTGTTCTATGTGCTGGCGCTGATCGCGATCATGGCCGTGACCCCGTGGCGCGACGTGGTGCCAGGCAAGAGCCCGTTCGTTGAGTTGTTCGTGCTGGCAGGCCTGCCGGCGGCAGCGAGCATCATCAACTTCGTGGTGCTGACCTCGGCAGCCTCCTCGGCCAACAGCGGCGTATTCTCCACCAGCCGCATGCTCTACGGCCTGTCGCAGGAAGGTGACGCGCCCAAGGCCTTTGAAAAACTGTCGAGCCGTTCGGTGCCGGCCAACGGCCTGTACTTCTCGTGCACCTGCCTGTTGCTCGGTGCGGTGCTGATCTACCTGGTGCCGAACGTGGTCGAGGCATTCACCCTGGTCACCACCGTGTCGGCGGTACTGTTCATGTTCGTGTGGACGCTGATTCTGCTGTCATACCTGAAGTACCGCAAAGACCGCGCGGCGCTGCACCAGGCATCGAACTACAAGATGCCGGGCGGGCGCTTCATGTGCTACGTGTGCCTGTCGTTCTTCGCTTTCATCCTGGTGTTGCTGAGCCTGGAAGCGGATACCCGTTCAGCGCTGGTGGTGACGCCGATCTGGTTTGTGGTGCTGGCGGTGACCTACCAGCTCGTACGCAGCAGGCGCCATCCCCGCACGGCCGTGCGTAACGGCTGATGGCCTCGGGGGCAGCTCCCACGAAGGCACGGTGTACGCCGTCCGATGTGGGAGCAACTGTCTTGCTCAATTTCTAAAAGCTGGCGCCTTCCCTGTGGGAGCGGCCTTGTGTCGCGATGGGCCGCACCGCGGCCCCAATCCTGTGCACACAATTCCATCAGGCACCAACCTGGATCCAACCAACGCCCCAACACCTCGCACAGCCCCTCTAAACCGTACCTTTTGCCACTAGGCACACCCCTTGCAACGCCCTCCCCGCTTGCCCAACACCATAAAAAACTCAGCGGAGAGAGCACATGAAGCGTCGCAGTCTGATCAAGGCCCTTACCCTCAGCGCATCGATTGCGGCGATGGGCCTGAGCTGGAGTATCCAGGCCGCCGAGACCATCAAGGTCGGTATCCTGCATTCGCTTTCCGGGACCATGGCCATTTCCGAGACATCGCTCAAGGACATGGCGCTGATGACCATCGAGCAGATCAACGCCAAGGGTGGCGTGAACGGCAAGATGCTGGAACCGGTGGTGGTCGACCCGGCGTCCAACTGGCCGCTGTTCGCTGAAAAGAGCCGCCAACTGCTGACCCAAGACAAAGTGGCCGTGGTGTTCGGCTGCTGGACCTCCGTGTCGCGCAAGTCCGTTCTGCCGGTGTTCGAAGAACTCAACGGCCTGCTGTTCTACCCGGTGCAGTATGAGGGCGAAGAGATGTCGCCGAACGTGTTCTACACGGGCGCCGCCCCGAACCAGCAGGCCATCCCGGCCGTGGAATACCTGATGAGCGAGGACGGCGGCAGCGCCAAGCGCTTCTTCCTGTTGGGCACCGATTACGTCTACCCGCGCACCACCAACAAGATCCTGCGCGCATTCCTGCACAGCAAAGGCGTGGCCGACAAGGACATCGAAGAGGTGTACACGCCCTTTGGCCACGCTGATTACCAGACCATTGTCGCCAGCATCAAAAAGTTCTCCGCCGGCGGCAAGACCGCTGTCATATCCACAGTCAACGGTGACTCCAACGTGCCGTTCTACAAGGAACTGGCCAACCAGGGCCTGAAGGCCACCGACGTGCCGGTGGTGGCCTTCTCGGTGGGCGAGGAGGAACTGCGCGGCATCGACACCAAACCGCTGGTGGGCCACCTGGCGGCGTGGAACTACTTCGAATCGGTGGATAACCCGGTCAACCAGAAATTCGTCGCCGACTGGAAGGCCTACGCCAAGGCCAAGGGCCTGCCGGGTGCCGACAAGGCCGTGACCAACGACCCCATGGAAGCCACCTACGTGGGCATCCACATGTGGGCCCAGGCTGTCGAGAAAGCCAAGTCCACTGACGTTGACAAGGTCCGCGAAGCACTGGCCGGGCAGAGCTTCGAGGCGCCGTCGGGCTTCACCCTGACCATGGACAAGACTAACCACCACCTGCACAAGCCGGTGATGATCGGCGAGATTCAGGATGACGGCCAGTTCAGCGTGGTGTGGGAAACCGAGCAGCCACTGCGGGCGCAGCCATGGAGCCCGTTCATTCCGGGCAATGAGAAGCGGCCAGATTACGCCGTGAAAGGTAACTGAGTGCATGGGGCTGCTTTGCAGCCCATTCGCGGGTGAACCCGCTCCTACAAGGACCGCGCAGGTTTCAAACCTTGCACCGTCCCTGTGTAGGCGCGGGTTCACCCGCGAAGAATCCAACACCGATTTCCAGGATTGCCCGCATGCTCAGACTCCTGCTCACCCTTCTCCTGCTAATGCCCCTGGCAACCCACGCCAGCGAGGGCGAATTCTTTCTCACCGCCAAGCCCGCCGAGCAAGGCCGCCTGCTCGAAGGTTGGGCAGCACAACCCGATGCTGCGCGCCTGCCGCTGCTGGAAAACCTGCGCCAAGGCCGCATCGCTGCCGACGACACCCGCAAGGTGCGCCTGAACAACCGCCTGCGCGGCCTGATCGACAACGCCCTGGCCAGCCACCAGTTGCTCAGCGACAACAGCGACACCCGCCTGGCCGCGGCCCAGCAATTGCAGAAAAGCGCACAACCCGCGCAAATGGCCTTCCTCGACCGGCGCTTCGCCGCCGAGCCGGACGCCGCTGTACAGGCCGCCCTCGGCCTGGCCCTGGCCAACCTGCAACTGGGCGCCAGCGAGCCAGCAGTGCGCCTGGCCGCCGTGCGCCTGCTGGGTGAAACCGGCGACCCGCTGGCCCGCACGCGCCTCGAAGCCCTGCTGCAGCCCGATGCGGAACGCGACCCGGGCGTGCGCACAGCCGCCGAAACGAGCCTGGCCCAGGTCAAGCGCAAACTGCTGGTAGGCGAACTGCTCGGCCAGGCCTTCAGCGGCCTGTCGCTGGGTTCGGTCCTGCTGCTGGCAGCGCTGGGCCTTGCGATCACCTTCGGCCTGCTTGGGGTGATCAACATGGCCCATGGCGAGATGTTGATGCTCGGCGCCTACAGCACCTACATGGTCCAGGTACTGCTGCAGCGCTTCGCCCCAGGCGCCATCGAGTTCTACCCGCTGATTGCCCTGCCGGTGGCGTTCGCCGTCAGTGCCGGGGTAGGCATGGCGCTGGAGCGCACGGTGATCCGCCACCTGTACGGCCGGCCACTGGAAACCCTGCTGGCCACCTGGGGCATCAGCCTGATCCTGATCCAGGCCATCCGCCTGCTGTTCGGCGCGCAGAACGTCGAGGTGAGCAACCCAGCCTGGCTGTCTGGCGGCATCCAGCTGCTGCCCAACCTGGTGCTGCCATACAACCGCCTGGTCATCATCGGCTTCGCCCTGGCCGTGGTGCTGCTCACCTGGCTGCTGCTCAACCGTACCCGGTTGGGTCTGAACGTGCGCGCAGTCACCCAGAACCGCAACATGGCCGCCTGCTGCGGCGTGTCCACCGGGCGCGTCGACATGCTCGCCTTTGGCCTTGGCTCGGGCATCGCAGGGCTCGGTGGCGTGGCCTTGAGCCAGGTGGGCAATGTCGGCCCGGACCTGGGCCAAAGCTACATCATCGATTCATTCCTGGTGGTGGTGCTCGGCGGCGTCGGGCAACTGGCCGGTAGCCTCTGGGCCGCGTTCGGCCTGGGCATCGCCAACAAGCTGCTGGAGCCGCAGATCGGTGCCGTACTCGGCAAGATCCTCATCCTTGCGTTGATCATTCTGTTCATCCAGAAACGCCCGCAAGGCCTGTTCGCCCTCAAGGGACGGGTAATCGACTGATGAACCAGCCACTGCTTGTCACTGCTACGCAAAAGGCCGGCCCACGCCTGACCCTTACCCTCGGTGCCGTCGTCGTCCTGCTGCTGGTGGCTTTGCCACTGTGCTCACTGCTGCCGGCAGACCATGCTCTACAGGTGTCGGCCTACACCCTGACCCTGGTCGGCAAGATTCTTTGTTACGCCATCGTCGCCTTGGCCCTGGACCTGGTTTGGGGCTATGCCGGGCTGCTGTCACTGGGCCATGGCCTGTTCTTCGCCTTGGGCGGCTATGCCATGGGCATGTACCTGATGCGGCAGGCCGCCGGCGACGGCCTGCCCGGGTTCATGACATTCCTGTCGTGGACCGAGCTGCCCTGGTACTGGGCCGGTACCCAGCATTTCGCCTGGGCCCTGTGCCTGGTGGTGCTGGCGCCCGGGCTGCTGGCGCTGGTGTTCGGCTGGTTCGCTTTCCGCTCGCGGATCAAAGGCGTGTACTTCTCGATCATGACCCAGGCCCTGACCTTTGCCGGCATGCTGCTGTTCTTCCGCAACGAAACCGGCTTCGGTGGCAACAACGGCTTCACCAGCTTCCGCACCATCCTCGGCTTCGACATTGCAGCCCAGGGCACCCGCGCGGTGTTGTTCCTGCTGACCGTGGCCCTGCTGCTTGCCAGCCTGTACCTGTGCTGGCGCCTGACCCGCAGCAAGTTCGGCCGCCTGCTCACCGCGGTGCGTGACGCTGAAAACCGCATGATGTTCTGTGGCTATGACCCGCGCGGCTTCAAGTTGCTGGTGTGGGTACTGAGCGCCGTGCTGTGTGGCCTGGCCGGTGCGCTGTACGTGCCGCAGGTGGGCATCATCAACCCCAGCGAGATGTCGCCGACCAACTCGATCGAAGCCGCCGTCTGGGTAGCCTTGGGCGGGCGCGGCACGCTGATCGGCCCGCTGCTCGGTGCCGGCCTGGTCAACGGTATGAAAAGCTGGTTCACCGTGGCCTTCCCCGAGTTCTGGCTGTTCTTCCTCGGCGCGTTGTTCATCCTCGTTACCCTGTACCTGCCCAAGGGCGTGGTCGGCCTGTTGAAGAAAAGGAGCCAGCCATGAGAGGCGTGCCCCCAGTCCACCCGGAGTTCATGCTGGAACCGGTATTCGACAACCTCGGCGCCGGGCGCGATGCCATCGGCCTGGGCCACAGCCGCAAGGCCGGCCTGGATACCCGCCACGGTACGGTGCTGAGCCTGGAAGACATCAGCGTCAGCTTCGATGGTTTCAAGGCGCTCAACGCGCTGAACCTGTACATCGGGGTGGGCGAGCTGCGCTGCATCATCGGCCCCAACGGCGCCGGCAAGACCACGATGATGGACGTAATCACCGGCAAGACCCGCCCCGACAGCGGCACGGCTTACTTCGGCGATACCCTCGACCTGACCCGCATGAGCGAATACCAGATCGCCCAGGCCGGCATTGGCCGCAAGTTCCAGAAGCCCACAGTGTTCGAAGCGCTGACCGTGTTCGAGAACCTGGAACTGGCGCTGAAGACCGACAAGTCGGTGTGGGCCAGCCTGGCCGCGCGCCTGAGCGGTGACCAGCGCCAGCGTATCGAGGACGTGCTGACCACCTTGCGCCTGCTGCCGCTGGCGCAGCGCCAGGCCGGCTTGCTGTCGCATGGGCAGAAGCAGTTTCTGGAGATCGGCATGCTGCTGGTGCAGGAGCCGCAACTGCTGCTGCTCGATGAACCGGTGGCCGGCATGACCGATGCCGAGACCGAATTTACCGCCGAGCTGTTCAAGGGCCTGGCTGGCAAGCATTCGCTGATGGTGGTGGAGCATGACATGGGCTTCGTCGGCAGCATTGCCGACCATGTGACCGTGCTGCACCAGGGGAGCGTGCTGGCGGAAGGCTCGCTGGAGCAGGTGCAGGCAGATGAGCGGGTGGTCGAGGTGTATCTGGGCCGGTGACCGGATTTGAAATTTTTGGCGCCTGTGCCGGCCTCTTCGCGGGTAAACCCGCTCCTACAGGGGGCGTAATGCCATGGGGCGGTTCCCGTCGTAGGAGCGGGCTTGCCCGCGAAAAGGCCGGCTTAGGCACAGCATCCCTTTCAGGAACTCTCACATGCTCAAGATCGACACCCTGCACCAGTACTACGGCGGCAGCCACATCCTGCGCGGCCTGTCCTTCGAAGCCAAGGTCGGCGAAGTGACCTGCCTGCTGGGCCGCAACGGCGTGGGCAAGACCACCTTGCTGCGCTGCCTGATGGGCCTGGTGCCCGCCCGCGACGGCAGCATCGAATGGGAAGGCAAGCCGATCACCGCGTTCAAACCACAGCAACGGGTGCAGGCCGGCATCGCCTACGTGCCCCAGGGCCGCGAGATCTTCCCGCGCCTGACCGTCGAGGAAAACCTGCTGATGGGCCTGTCGCGCTTCCCCGCCCGCGAAGCCCGCGAGGTCCCGGCCTTCATCTACGAGCTGTTCCCTGTGCTGGAGCAGATGAAACAACGCCGCGGTGGCGACCTGTCTGGCGGCCAGCAGCAACAGCTGGCCATCGGCCGCGCCCTGGCCAGCCGCCCACGCTTGCTGATTCTCGACGAGCCGACCGAAGGCATCCAGCCGTCGGTGATCAAGGAGATCGGCGCGGTCATCCGCCGCTTGGCCGAGCGTGGCGACATGGCAATTTTGCTGGTGGAGCAGTTCTACGACTTTGCCGAAGCGCTGGCTGACCAGTACCTGGTCATGGCCCGCGGCGAAATCATCCAGCGCGGCCGCGGCGAAAACATGCAAGCCGAAGGTGTACACGGGCTGGTAACCATTTAATCTGCGAACAACGACTTTGCGAGACGCTGTCATGAGCTACGAAATTCGCGATGCCCGGCCCACCGATGTGCCGGGCATACTGGACATCTACAACGACGCGGTGCTCAACACCACAGCGATCTGGAACGAAACCCCAGTGGACCTCGGCAACCGCCAGGCCTGGTTTGAAGCGCGGGCGCAGCAGGGCTACCCGATTTTGGTAGCTACAGATGAGACGGGCGTGCTGGGGTATGCCTCGTTTGGCGACTGGCGGCCGTTCGAGGGCTTTCGCCTGACTGTGGAGCACTCGGTGTATGTCCGTGGCGACCAACGGGGCAAGGGAGTGGGGCCGGTGTTGATGGCCGCGCTGATCGAGCGTGCGAAGGGGTGCGGCAAGCATGTGATGGTGGCGGCCATCGAGAGTGGCAATGCGGCGTCGGTTCGCCTGCATGAGCGGCTGGGCTTCGTGGTGACCGGCCAGATGCCGCAGGTGGGGGTAAAGTTTGGCCGCTGGCTTGATCTGACCTTCATGCAACTGGTGCTGAACCCGGGCGCCGAACCGACCTGAAATACGGTCCATTGCGGGCGCAACCTTGGGTCGCGAACGGGCTGCAAAGCAGCCCTGGCAATTTTTCGGTGAAACAAAGATCTGGGGCTGCTGCACAGCCCATCGCGACACAAGGCCCACAGATACCGGCAAGGCCTGATCGTCAAACAGCCAGTCCTCCGGCGTTCGCCCGGAAGGTTGAACCCGGGCGCCGGACCGACCTGAAATGCGGTCCATTGTGGGAGCGGCCTTGTGTCGCGAACGGGCTGCAAAGCANGGTGGAGCAAAGATCTGGGGCTGCTGCACAGCCCATCGCGACACAAGGCCGCTCCCACAGATGCCGGCAAGGGAACCTACATCTGAATAAACCGGCCCAGCCGCTGCTTCAGCATGTTGTTCTCACTGCGCAACTGCTGCACCTCCTGCAGTAGCTCCAGCGCCAGCGCCACCCCTTCCCACTCCAGTTCCAGCTCCTGGTGCAGCTTCACCGCTCGTTTGGTCACCAGCGGCGCCTGATCGTCAAACAGCCAGTCCTCCGGCGTTCGCCCGGAAGGTTCGACAATGCCATGTTCGACGATTTCGATCACGCATTCAGCCGTGACATCGGCTTCCTGACACAGGGTACGCATGTCCAGTTGAACGATCAGGGTGCTGCTCATGATCACTTACTCCATTGTGTCCTCGGGTTGAACGCAGCTTTCTCGGAAAGCTTGGTCCAGAGTTCGCGGGCAGATTCGTCCGACGCAGGCGGCATCACCACCTTGAGCTGCGCATAAAGGTTGCCGCGCGCTCCCTGCTTGTTGACCAGGCCCTTGCCCGGTACACGCAGGCGCTGGCCGCTCTGGCTGTCAGGACGGATGGTCAGGTTGATCTTGCCATCCAGGGTCGGAACCGCCACCTTGGCGCCCAGGGCCGCCTCCCACGGTGCCAACGGCACAGTGATGATCAGGTCATGACCTTCGACATCGAACAGCGGGTGCGGTGCCATGCGGATGGTCAGGAACAGGTCACCGTTGACCCCGCCACCGCTGCCCGGCGCACCCTGGCCCTTGAGGCGGATGCGCTCGCCGTCGGTCACCCCAGCCGGAATCCTCACGTTCAAGGTCTTGGTGGTGAAGCCGGTGCGCTGGCCCATGGCATTGGTTTGCGGCACCTGGAAGCTGATCTGCTTGGACTCCTTGCTCAGGGTCTCCTCAAGGAACACTGCCAGTTCAAGCTCCACGTCCTGCCCCCGCCTGCCGGCACTGCGTTGCTGCTGCCGGGCGCCACCGAAGGGGTTGCCACCCGCACTGCGCCCACCGAAGATCGAGCTGAAGAAGTCGGAGAAGTCGCCGCCTTCGAAGCCGCCGCCACCGCCACGGTTTTCCCAACCCGGTGGGGCCTGGAACGGCCGGCCATGCTGGCCGCCGTATTTGCGGATTTCATCGAACTCGGCACGTTTCTGCGCGTCGCCCAGCACCTCATAGGCCTCGTTGGCCTCCTTGAATTTCTCCTCGGCGTCGCGCTCCTTACTGACATCGGGGTGATACTTGCGCGCCAGTTTGCGGTACGCGGCCTTGATCGCCTTTTCGTCCGCAGTGGGCTCTACGCCGAGTATCTTGTAATAGTCTTTGAAGTCCATTTGTGGATCACCAATGTGAATGTGCGTGTTGCAACTGAAGATAGGGGTCAAGCATAGCCTTTCAAGACCGACTTGGGTTTGCCTCAAGGCAGACGACTGGTCTTGATTCTGTAGCCAACTGGCATACACTGCGCGGCCGTTTTGCCTCCGGAAGCCCATTTCCCATGTCTGACGTATCCCCGGCCCGCGCCCTGGGCATCGACTTTGGCACCTCCAACTCCACGGTCGGTTGGCACCGGCCTGGCGTCGAGTCGCTGATTGCCCTGGAAGACGGCAAGATCACCTTGCCCTCGGTGGTGTTCTTCAATATCGAAGAGCGGCGCCCGGTGTATGGCCGCCTGGCGCTGCACGAGTACCTGGAAGGCTACGAAGGCCGCCTGATGCGCTCGCTGAAAAGCCTGCTGGGCTCGAAGCTGATCAAGCACGACACCAGCGTGCTGGGCAGCGCCCTGCCGTTCAAGGACCTGCTGGGCATGTTCATCGGCGAGCTCAAGAAGCGCGCTGAAGCGGCCGCTGGCCGTGAATTCGACCAGGTGGTGCTGGGCCGCCCGGTGTTCTTCGTCGACGAAGACCCGGCTGCCGACCAGGAGGCCGAGGACACCTTGGCCGAAGTGGCGCGCAAAATCGGCTTCAAGGACGTGTCGTTCCAGTACGAACCGATTGCCGCAGCCTTCGACTATGAGTCGAGCATCAGCCGCGAAGAGCTGGTGCTGATCGTCGACATCGGCGGTGGTACCTCGGACTTCACCCTGATCCGCCTGTCGCCCGAGCGCCATCGGGTCGCCGAGCGCCAAAGCGACATCCTCGCCACGGGCGGTGTGCACATTGGCGGTACCGACTTCGACAAGCAACTGAGCCTTCAGGGCGTGATGCCGTTGTTTGGCTACGGCAGCCGCATGAAGAGCGGTGCGCTGATGCCGACCAGCTACCACCTCAACCTGGCCACCTGGCACACCATCAACGCCTTGTATTCGCAGAAATCACAGTTGGCGCTGGGTAGCATGCGCTATGACATCGAGGACAGCTTCGGCATCGATCGCCTGTTCAAACTGATCGAGCAGCGCGCTGGGCACTGGCTGGCGATGGAAGTAGAAGCCAGCAAGATCGAGCTGACCGAGCATGACAGCCGCCACATCGACCTGCGCCGCGTCGAGCCCGAGCTGACTGCGGAACTGACCCGCGCGCTGTTCGAAGAGGCGATCGAAGGCCTGCTGGAGCGCGTGCGCGGTAGCGTGACCGAACTGCTGGCCAAGGCTGGGGTAAGCGAAGACCAGGTCGATACGGTGTTCTTCACCGGTGGTTCAAGCGGCATTCCGGCGCTGCGCAACAGTGTTTCGGCGATGCTGCCGAATGCGCGGCATGTGGAAGGCAACATCTTTGGCAGCATTGGTAGCGGGCTGGCCATCGAGGCGCGCAAGCGTTACGGCGCGGCCTGATTTGTCGTTTAGCTTGTAGCCGCGAACGGGCCGGGCCTGCTGGCCAATCTCCACCAGTCGTTCACCGTTGCTGCCGCTACCGTATTCGCGGGTAAACCCGCTCCTCCACACCGATCGGGGGTGGACACACATCGGTGATTGGCCACAGGCCGTCGTAGGAGCGGGTTTACCCGCGAAAGGGCCGGTACAGGCCACTGCATGATCAGACCAGTTCCGCCCGCTTCAGCTCACTCTTCAGATAGGCATAGTAGATGGGCCCCGCCACGACACCGGGCAGCCCGAACGCCGCCTCGAATACCAGCATCGCCAGCAGCAATTCCCACGCCTTGGCACTGATCTGCCCACCCACGATCCGCGCGTTGAGGAAGTACTCGACCTTGTGGATGACGATCAGGTAACCCAGCGCCGCCGCCGCCACCCAGATCGACAGCGACAGACCGACGATGGTGATCAAGGTGTTGGACATCAAGTTGCCGATCACCGGCAGCAAGCCCAGCAGGAAGGTCAGCACGATCAGCGTCTTGGTCAGCGGCAGGTGCACGTCGAACAGTGGCATCACCACGGCCAGGAAAATGCCGGTGAAGATCGTATTGAGCAGCGAGATCTTGATTTGCGCGAACACGATGTTGCGAAACGCCTTCACCAGCAGGCTAAGACGTTCGAACAGCGCCGCCGCCAAGGGCTTGCGCCGGGAGATATCGGGAATACGCTGCAAAGCGATGATGGCGCCGAGGATCATGCCGATCAGCATCGTCACAAACATGTGGGCCATACCCTTGCCCACCAGCTGCAAATCGCTCAGGTGGCTCTTGATCCAGTCACCGATGGCCACCTTGAACTCTGCGGCACTGGCAGGCAGGTAACCCTCGATGAAGGGTGGCAGCTGGCCGCGAGCACGCTCGACCAAGGCCATGAACTTGTCCAGCGAGGCGCCGGGGTTTTCCGCCTCGTGCAGCAGGAAGCTGAAGGCACCGGCAATCAGCAGTGTCAGGGTGCTGACCACCAACGTGCCGAGCAGCGCCACGGCCAGCCAGCGCGCGCGTTGGCCAGCAAGCAGCGGTTGCAGGCGAGGGGTCAGCATGTTGACCAGTTCGAACACCAGCAGACCGGCCAGCAGGCTGGGCAGTAACTTCAGGGGCAAGGCCAGCAGCAGCCCAGCCATGACGATGATCAAGCTGGCCAGAGTGATCTGACGGGGGGTAAAGGTCATACAGCCTCGACGGCAGACAGCGGGAATGCCGCAGTCTGCCAGCCTTGGCGGCGCAGGCATAGGCGCAGGTCATTTCTTCTTCAGGCAATCGCTCATGAAGGCCTTGCGCTCATCCCCCTTGAGGGCTTTGGTGGTGGCGTCAGCATTGCAGGTCTTCATTTTGTCTTGCTGGGTTTGTGGCACATCCTTTTTCAGGCAGGTGCTCATGAACGCTTTGCGTTCATCGCCCTTGAGGGCCTTGGCGGTGGCGTCGGCGTTACAGGTTTTCATCTTTTCCTGCTGCGCGGTATTGGCAGCGAAACCTTGGGCACTGAACAACACCGCCAGCGCCAGTAACGGAATTTGCAGCACTTTCATGGAGTGGTCTCCTTGGCTCCGCGCCCGATGCACGGGGGTCGAGCTGAGTGTAGCCAAGAATGTTCAGCGCCCCGCCCGCGCCTGCCGGCGGTACTGCTCAGGCGTACACCGGGCCTGACGCTGGAACATGGCGATGAAGGCCGAAGCGCTGCTGTAGCCGAGGTCGAAGGCGATGGCCTGAATCGGCAGGCCGGCTTCCAGCGCTTCGATGGCACGCAGAAAACGCAGGCGCAGGCGCCATTCGCCAAAGCTGATGCCCAGCTCGCGCAGAAACTGGCGGGCCAGGGTGCGTTCGCTGACGTGCACGCGGGCGGCCCAGTCGGCCAGCGGGCGGTTGTCCCCCGGCTCGGCGCTGAGCGCGTCGAGCACCTGGCGCAAGCCATCGCTGTGGCCAAACGGCAGGTAGCAGGCCAGGGTGGGCGCCAGCAGCAACTGGTCAAGCAGTACCTGTACCAGGCGCTGGTCACGCTCGTCCTCGGCCACCTTGAGATTGCGCCGGGCGAAGTCACCGAGGATGGCCTTGAGGATGTCACTGATCATCAGGCTGCACGGGTGCGATGGCAGCGCTGCGCACAGGCTGCGGTCGAGGTAGATAGAACGGTAGACGATGGCCTGGGGGTTGTAGCAGCCATGCTCGGTGTCGGGCGGCACCCAAACGGCGTAGTGCGGCGGCGACAGGAAGCGCTGGCCGGCCACATCCAGATGCATTACGCCGTGGGCGGTGTAGTTCAGCTGGCCCCAGGCGTGTTGGTGCACGGCGCTGTGGGTGTCGGCAACGAACTCATCGTGGCGGAAGTACACCGGGGCCGGCAGTTGGGTGAACTGGGGGATATCGAGGTATTTGCGCGGCATGCTGTCTGCTTTGCAGGGTCGGTTGTCTGGATAGAAGTATAGGCTTGTGGACAGACATTCGATAATACAGGCCTATCGAGGGCCTGCCTCGCAGGCCTTCGCGGGCTCGCCCGCTCCCACAGGATCTGCGCCAGCCTCCAGGCCTGCGTATCCGTAGGAGCGGGTTCACCCGCGAAGGGCTGCAAAGCAGCCCCAATCCAGCCCCCAACGAGTACCCTGCTGCATGAACTACCTGTTCCCCCTCACCGCCATCCTCATCTGGGCCGGCAACACCGTGGTCACCAAGATGTCCGCCGGCGCCATCCACCCTGCGGAGATCGGTTTCTACCGCTGGTTGCTGGCCGCCTTGCTGTTCACGCCGTTCATGCTGCCCGCCGTGTGGCGCAACCGCGCAGCCATCCGCCCGCACCTGACCCAGGTGTTCGTGCTCGGCGTGCTGGGCATGGCGATGTACCAGAGCCTGGCCTACTTCGCCGCCGGCATCACCAGTGCCACCAATATGGGCATCATCCTCTCGCTGATGCCGCTGATGTCACTGGCGCTGTCCATCGCCTGGCTGGGCCAGCGCCTGAGCTACGGTGCCCTGCTGGGCGCAGTGGTGTCATTCTTTGGCGTGCTTGAAGTGGTCAGTGCCGGCCACCCCGCCAGCCTGCTGCAGCATGGGCTGAACAGCGGCGACCTGTTGATGCTGGTGGCTACATTGGCCTATGCGCTGTACAGCTTCCTGCTGAAGAAATGGCAGCTGCGCCTGCCGCCGATGCAGCTGCTGTACCTGCAGGTTCTGGTGGCCATAGTCGTGTTGCTACCGCTGTTCTTGCTGTCGGACAAGACCGGCCTGAACAGCCACAACATCGGCCTGGTCCTGTATGCCTGCGTACTGGCCTCGATGATCGCGCCACTGGTGTGGATGCAGGCCGTGCACCGCCTGGGGCCCAGCCGCACCACACTGTTCTTCAACTTGCTGCCGCTGGTCACTGCGCTGATCGCCGCCGTGGTGCTCGACGAGCAACTGGCCAGTTACCACCTGGTCGGCGGCTTGCTGACCCTGGCCGGCGTAGTGCTGGCCGAACGCTGGACCACGCCGATCCGCCGCCAAGGCACTTGAGCTAAAGCCCCGCCGCCTTGAGCCGGGCGGCATGTTCGGTGAACAGCCGCACCGGCTCCGCGCCTTTGCCCACGGCACCGAGCGACTGGTTGACGATGTCCAGGTGATCGAGCGGGTAATCGTCGCCGATCACCTGCCCCAGGTGCGAACTGAAACGCCCGACCATGCCGTCGCAATGGCCCTTTTCCTTGATGAAACTGCGTGCGAACAGGCGGCAGAAGCGGCTGCTGCCGTCAAAGCGGTTGCGCCCCTGGTCTGTCAGGCCGGGTTGCAAGGTGCCGGACCAGGAGTAATAGCGGACGCCATTGACCTCATAGGCCCCTTCCCCACCCCAGGTTTGCGGCAGGCCCTGTGGATAAGCCTGGTTGAACAGTGCCACCCCGGCGCTGGTCAGCGACTGGTGCGAGGCGTGCACATCTACAGGCAGCGGGTCACGACGCCAGCCGGTTTCCAGCCAAACCAGCAGCACGGCAAACCCATGCAGCACGGCCTTGAGGATGCGCCCCTGGGGTGAATCGCCCGGTGCCGTACGTTCCAGGTGGTCGGCCAGCTCGGAGCCATGATTGGGCCCCGCCACCGAGGTGACCGACGCCACCCGCCCCGGCCGTTTGGCCGCAGCGTAACGCGCGCTCAGGGCGCCCTGGCTGTGGCCGATGAGGTTGACCTTGTCGACGCCGGTACGTTGGCAGATATCGTCGATGATCGCCAGCAACTGCTCGCCGCGCACCTCGCTGGAATGCAGCGGCGAAACCTGCACCGGAAACACCTGCGCCCCGCCCTTGCGCAGGGCCGGCACAATGCCGAACCAGTAGGGGTAGAGCACCATCCGGACAAACCCGAGCATGCCTGGCACCAGCACCAGCGGGTATCGCGTGGCCAAATCCTGCTGCATTCCCGCAGCTCCTTTGCTGTACGACGGGCCAACACTACAGCGGCCATCATGACTATCGCAATCGAACTCCCGGCGCGCGTTGTGGTTCAAAACCACACAGACCCTTTGCAAGGAGCGGGACCATGTACAAGCAGACCCTGGCAATCCTTCTGGCAAGCGCCACCCTGGCCGCCTGCGGCAGCCGCCCGGAAAACCCGGTGGATTACGTCACCTACCGCGATGAGCCGCTGGTCAAGCAGGTGGAGAACGGTATGACCATGCAGAAGGTCATCGCCATTGGCGGCAGCCCGTCGAGCGTGATCGACCTGCCGCACGGGGGCACCTGCAACGACTACATCCTCAACCGCGACGGCAAGCAGCAGCCCTATTACGTGCGCTTCGATGCCACCGGCCATGTCGATGCCAAAGGCTTCAAGACCTGCAAGCAACGCCAGGAGGACAGCGACGCCCTGCATGGCGCATAAGCCTGTGTTCCGACCCGACCCTGACCCCTGCTGGAGATAACCATGAGCAATGTTGAACTGACCGATGTGAAAACCCTGCGCGAGCGTGCACGCCAGCATGTGGAGCAAGGCGCAGTGACCGAGGGATACCACGCCGACCGTGAACAGATCCTGCGCCTGCTTAATGAATCGCTGGCCACCGAGCTGGTCTGTGTGCTGCGCTACAAGCGCCATTACTTCATGGCCAGCGGCATTAAAGCCAGCGTGGCTGCCGCGGAGTTTCTGGAACATGCCAACCAGGAAGCCGAACATGCCGACAAGCTGGCCGAACGCATCGTGCAACTGGGCGGGGAGCCGGACTTCAACCCCGACAACCTCACCAAGCACTCGCATGCCCAGTACGTGGCCGGCAATTCGCTGAAAGAGATGGTGCTGGAAGACCTGGTGGCAGAGCGCATTGCCATCGACAGCTACCGCGAGATCATTCAGTACATCGGGGATAAAGACCCGACTACCCGTCGTATCTTCGAAGATATCCTGGCGCAGGAAGAGGAGCACGCGGACGATATGTCCGACCTGTTGCAAGGCCTTTGATTTCTGACACCCTCAAGGGGCCGCTTTTGCGGCCCCTTGCTATTTCCGCGCTTTCACCGCTGCCGGCGCCTTGCCTGCCTTCATCTGCTGCAACAACGGTGTGCACTGGTTCGGGTCATCGCCGCTGCTGGGCGCAATCAGCGCCAGCAACCCCGCCGCCGGCCCTGCCACCACACCCAGCGCAACCATGCCTGCGCCACGCAACGCCAGCGGCAATGCCTGCACACCGGCGTTCGGTTTGGCAAACGGTCCGCGCACATACAGGGGGGAACGCAGCGAGAACAACCGCAGCCCTTTCGATTCCGGGGTGATGTTCAAATCCAGTTGCTCGGAAGCGAAGTTCGCCGTGCCGTCGATGTAGATGATCGCGTTCTCGGTATCGAAGATGAACAGCCGCGTAGTCGCCAGGCCATCCTTGATGCCCACATCGGCCGCCGCACAGTTGATTTTCACGTCCTCATCACCAAACAGCTTGCCGACCACATAGTTGCCCACGTTCAAGCCGGCAATTTCCATCAGGCTGCGGCTGATGGCGCCATCGTTGATCAGCATGCGCAAGTCGCCATTGGCTGTACCCAGCAAGGCGGCTACCGAGTTGCCACGGCCGCTGATGTCCGCGTCGCCATTGAGCTCACCAAAGCTGGTCTGCATTGGCGCGAAGGTAGGGAACAGTTGCTTGAGCTTGAAGCCACGCGCAGTCAACTTCGCGCGCCCCTGCAAGGGCACACTGCGCCCGTCCAGGCGGATGTTGGAGGCCAGGCTGCCGCCGGCCACGCCAAAGCGCAGGGGCTCCAGGCGTAACAGGCCGTCTTCGAGCACCACATGGGCCGACAGGTCAGTGAACGGCAGTTGCGCGCTGTGCACGATGCGCTTGCCAGCAAAGGTGACATCAGCGTCCATTGCCCGCCAACGCTCGGTGCGAAACGCCTCCACTGGCAGCACCTTGCCTGCAGGCTGCTTGCTGGCACCGCCGCGGGCCTTCTGTTCGGCATTGGAGTCGGCACCGATCAGCGGCGCCAGGTCCTTGAACAGCAACTGGTTCGATACCAGGTTGCCGGACAGTCTGGGCCGTGGCTGGCTGGCAACGAAGGCCAGGTCCCCATGGATATCGCTGTCGCCGATCTTGCCGTTGAAGCCCTGGTAATTGAACGACGCCCCTTGCGCCGCCTGCAGGTTGGCGCTTAGGCGGCCGTCGGTGGAATAGGCCGGGGTGTCAGGCAAGGTGACGCCGGTCAATGGGTAGAGGTTGCCCAGGCTGGCACCCGACAAACGCAGGCGCAGGTCGAGGGCACCAAGGTTGCGCGGGTCGGTGAGGGTGCCGGCGAGCACCACATGGGTGTCGGCGATGCGCACGTCGGCCTGCAGCGGGAACGGCTGGCTGGCGTCCTGCAGGGCCAGCAGGCCGCCGATCTTGCCGGTGCCGGACACTGGCTGGCCTTTGTAGCGGCCCTGGGCCTTGAGGCCGAAGGCATAGTCCTGCGCACCGCTGGCCTTCTCGGCGCTGGCCTTGCCGACAATCTCACTGAACGGGATTGGCTTGCCAAGCGGGTCGATCTGCACCTTCATGCTGGTTTTGAGGGTCTGGTCGTCGAAGCTGACGTTGCCTTGGTCAAAGCCGATGGCGCCGATGTCCAGCTGCCATTTGGAAGGTTCAGCGTTTTCATCCTTGGGGCCGAAGTCGAAGACCCAGTTGGCGCGGCCATCGGCCAGGCGAGTGAGGCTGGCAGTGGGCTTGGTGAGGTTGATGCGGGGTATGCTGATCTGCTGGAACACCAGCGGCAGCGGCGCCAGGCGAAACTCCACGCGCTCAAGGCCGACCATCTTCGGCTCCTTGAGCCACTCGGGGTTGCCCAGCGTCAGGTCTTCGGCAATAAAGTGCGGCCAAGGCACCCAGGCACGCCAACCGCCCTCTTCGGGCTCGGTACGCCAGTGCACGGCGAGGTTGCCGTTGATCGCGAAGGGCCGATGCAAGGCTTCGGAGACCTTCTCGTTGAGCAGTGGCTTGACGCGGTTCCAGTCGAAGGTGGCAATCACTACCACCAGGATCGCCAGCACGGTAAGCAGGCTGGCGAGGGTCCAGACGAGGATTCTGGCGGGACGCGTCATTGCGTATTTCTCCTTGCGGCATGACAGAAAACAGGCGCAGCGATGGCCTCAATAACTCCGACTGATGAAAACCCGTGAGGTTTTATCGGTGGCGCCATGATAGCGAAGTTTTTCCTGGCCTCTTGCTCAGAAATTTTTCTTACCAGACTGCACATGTTACCCACCGCCAACCGGGCACGGGGATGGTCTGCATGGCTGCAATGGCCGGAATAGACGCCCTGAAAACCTCTATCAATATGGTCGATTGTTACCATTACCCGTATGAACTTCTCTCTGGCGTTACGCGGCGTAGCATTGGCTTCGTACCCACTTTCCAGCCCCCGAGAGGAGCACCGAAATCATGAAACGCCATCTGCTGACCCTAACCCTGTCCCTTCTGGCCGCCAACGCTTTCGCCTTGCCGGCGTCCGAGCAACACCTGACGTCCGAAGCGCGCTCCAGCGCTGCCGAAATCGCCCAGCCGCTGAAAACCGTCGCTGAAGGCGGCTCCGATCGCCTGATCGAACGTTCCGGCCGCGTTGCCGAAGGTGGCGCTGATCGCCTGATCGAACGTTCCGGCCGCGTTGCCGAAGGCGGCTCTGATCGCCTGATCGAACGTTCCGGCCGTGTTGCCGAAGGTGGCTCCGATCGCCTGATCGAACGTTCTGGCCGCGTTGCTGAAGGTGGCTCCGATCGCCTGATCGAACGTTCTGGCCGTGTTGCCGAAGGTGGCTCCGATCGCCTGATCGAACAAGCTGGCCGTGTTGCCGAAGGCGGCTCCGATCGCCTGATCGAACGTTCTGGCCGCGTTGCTGAAGGTGGCTCGGATCGCTTGGTTGAACTCAGCCGTGTGAGCTGATCGCCATGGCCGAAAAGAACAACTTCTGTCACAACGCTTGCTCCCCTCCAGGCCCGGTCCATTGACCGGGCTTTGTTTTTTTATCTAGAGTGCCCAGCCTGACCGTTACAGAAGCCCGCATCATGCTGCCGCGCGCCGAACAGAAGCTACAGACCCGCCAGGCCCTGCTCGATGCCGCCTGCCTGCTCATGGAGAGTGGCCGTGGTTTCGGCAGTATCAGCCTGCGCGAAGTGGCGAAGACAGCTGGCATCGTGCCGACCGGCTTCTATCGGCATTTCTCCGACATGGACGCTCTGGGCCTGGCCCTTGTCGCCGAAATCGACACCACCTTCCGCCAGACCATCCGCCTGGTGCGCCAGAACGAATTCGAACTGGGCGGCATCACCGACGCCTCGGTGCGCATCTTCCTCGACGTGGTCGCCGCCCACCGCGCGCAGTTCCTGTTCCTGGCCCGCGAGCAGTACGGCGGTGCGCAGGCCGTGCGCCAGGCCATTGCCCGCCTGCGCCAGGATATCAGCGACGACCTTGCCACCGACCTTGCACGGATGAAGCGCTGGCAACACCTGGACAGCGCCGCGCTTGCGGTGATGGCCGACCTGGTGGTGAAGACCGTGTTCGCCACCCTGCCCGAGCTTATCGACAACCCGGAAGCGGGTTATCCACAGGCCCTGACGCCCCAGGAAAAGATCACCCAGCAGTTGCGCTTCATCTTTGTCGGAGCGCGGCATTGGCAGGGGCTCGGCAACCCAGGCTACTGAAAACCCCACTTCTGCTACCATGGCGCCCTGCCCGACAGCGACGAGCGCCGAAATGTCCGACCCCCGCCCCACCCTGCCCGAACTGGCCCGCTTCAACCAGCACTTCGCCGAACGCATCGTGCCGCTGTGGCAAGGCCCGGGCTGGAACGCCGACATGGCCCTGCCCTACGAAGCACTGGACGCCCAGCACCATCCGTTGCCGGTGCAGCGCTACCGGGCCATGGCCTGTGCACGCCAGCTGTATGTGTTCAGCAGCCGTATCGGGCAACCGGGCGCCGCCGAACGCGCCGCAGCCCTGTTTCGCTCGCTGCAAAAGCACTTCCACGATGCCGAGCACGGGGGCTGGTTCTACAGCATCGACGCCCACGGCAAGCCGCTGGACCGGCGCAAGGACCTGTATACCCACGCCTTCATCGTGTTCGCCTGCGCGCACTACTGGGGCAAAGTGCGCGAAAACCTGGTGGAGTCCACGTTGAATGCCGCGCTGGACATCATCGACCAGCAGTTCGCCCGTGACGATGGCCTGTACGAAGCCTGCCTGGGCGAAGACTGGGCCGACCTCGGCAGTGGCCCGCTGCAAAACCCGCAGATGCACCTGGCCGAAGCGTTCCTGCAAGTAATGGCTGTGCGTGGCGACGAACATGTCCGCCAGTCACTGCTGCAATTGTGTCAGGCGCTCGAGGCACATTTCATTGAACCGGCCCATGGCCTGATGCTGGAAAAGCCACACGGGGCTGTGGATAACTGGTTCGAGCCTGGGCACCAGTTCGAGTGGTTCTATCTGCTGCATACCTCCCCGCTGCTGCGTGACACGCCGCTGCATGCGTCGATAGACCGGGCCTTCGGCTTTGCCGAGCAATTCGGGGTGAAGGATGCGGCCGTACTGGCCATGCTGAATGTGGATGGCCGGGTGCTTGATGCCTCCCAGCGTATCTGGGCGCAGGCCGAGTACCTGCGGGCGCTTACATTGCGTGAAGGCAGTGAAGCAAAGCTCGCTGGGCAGTTGGGCGCCCTTTCAGCGCGGTTCCTGCGTGACGCCGGCTGGTATGAGTGCCGAGGGGGTGACGGCGCGGTGAGCAGGGATGACATGCCATCGACCACGCCTTATCACTTGGCTACCTGCCTGGAAGGGCTGAATCAGTTGAACACCTAAAGAATCTGTCAGGGGTGAGCGTTTCCCTCTGCCGGAAGCATCTCCCCACGCCTATGTTGGTGCTCCTTTCTCGAACGTTCAGGAGTAACCAACATGGAAGCAGAAGCCTTCAAGGCATTTGTCGAAGAGCAGATCAACCGAGCGGCACAGAAGATAATCGATCACGGCCACCGCTATGACGAGCACTCCCATGGCAAACTCAGCTACCTGCTAAGCCTGCGCCGTGTCATCAATTGCAAAGCAACGGCCGAGGACATGGGCCGGCATGACGCCATCAACGATGTCCTTCAAGCGTTAGGCATCATTCCTAAAGAAAGAACCAGCTTTTACTATATCAACTGAGCGATGCGTTGCTTCGCGAACCGGATCTTTCCGGTTCGCGCCTCTTGCTTAGCCTTTTGATCGGTCGATCGAGAACCCTGCCCAGTCCTGGCTCACCGGCATCAGTTCCAGGCTGTTGATATTGATGTGCGCCGGCTGGTTGAGGATCCAGAAGATGGTCTCGGCAATATCCTGTGGCTGGATCGGCTCCGCACCCGCGTAGGTAGCATCGTACTTGGCCTGGTCACCCCCGAAGCGCACCAGCGAGAACTCGCTCTCGCACAGACCCGGCTCGATGTTGCTCACACGCACGCCGGTACCGCGCAGGTCGCAACGCAGGCTCAGCGAGAACTGGCCGACGAAGGCCTTGGTGCCGCCATACACGTTGCTGCCCGGGTACGGGTAGTTGCCCGCCACCGACCCGACGTTCAGGATCGACGCGCCGCGGCCATGGGCGATGAGCCGTGGCAGCAGCAGGCGAGTGGTGTACATCAGGCCCTTGATGTTGGTGTCGACCATGGTTTCCCAGTCGTCCAGGCTGCAGTTCTGCGCAGCATCCACACCCAGCGCCAAGCCGGCGTTGTTGACCAGACCGCGAATTTTTTCAAAGCCGGCCGGCAGATTGGCAATAGCCTGCTCCATGGCTTTGCGGTCACGCACGTCCAGCACCAGGCCATGCACTTCGGTCTTGGCCGACAGTTCAGCGCACAGGGCGTCCAGGCGCTCTTTGCGGCGCCCAGTGAGTACCAGCTTCCAGCCGGCTTCTGCAAAGCGGCGGGCGGTGGCCTCGCCGAAACCGGAAGTCGCGCCAGTGATGAATACGGTGGACGTCATGCTGTGTTCCTCACGGTAGGTTGTCATGGCAGCTTTGCAGCATGCCCGCGCCTGGCCTTGGCAGCAAGCCGTTCAGGGGCTGTTCATTTTTTGTTCATATTCTGCAAACCCTTGCAGCAGAAGGCTCGCCGCCAGGTATGCGCATGTTATCCACAAGGCTTTCCCCACGGATTGGGGGCAACTTGTCCACTGCACGGAACCCTTTCAGCGGATTGTGGTCGGTGGATATCTTGGCGGTGATGGCGCAAGGCTTTCAAACATGCCGCCTGCAGCGGTCTGTCCAAGGTTTTTACACAGAGTTATCCACAGGATTGGCACTGCACTTGAAGCGCACGCAGAGATTTTGAAAGCTTGGGAAAATCATCCACAACGGGGATATGAACAAAAAATGATCAAATCGCTACAGGCCTTGATACTCAAGGCCTTGAGCGATATGCCACCATGTTTTCCACAGGCGGCTCCACACTATCCGTGGAAAAGAGTTGGCCTGTGGAAACAATGGCTTGCGAAGGAATATGGGTGTGTTTCGGGAGAAGGGAACGACAAGTTTTCCACATTGAGAAGGGGGCTGCATTGCAGCCCCTGCATACAACTCAGTGCCCGCCCAGATAAGCGTTACGCACTTCCTCATTGACCAACAGTTCCTGCCCGGTCCCGGTCATGCGAATCTGCCCGTTGACCATCACATAGGCCCGGTCCGACAGTTTCAGCGCATGGTTGGCGTTCTGTTCCACGAGGAAGATGGTCATCCCGGTCTTGGCCAGTTCTCGCAGGGTCGAGAAAATCTGTTTGACCACGATCGGCGCCAGCCCCAGCGAGGGCTCGTCCAGCAACAACAACTTCGGCCGGCTCATCAGCGCCCGGGCAATCGCCAGCATTTGCTGCTCGCCACCCGACATGGTCATGGCCCGCTGGTTACGCCGCTCCTTCAACCGCGGGAACAGCTCGTACATGCGCTGCATGTCTTCGTCGGCATGCTTGTCGCCGATGGGGATGGTACCCATCATCAGGTTTTCCTCGACGGTCATGTCGGGAAACACCCGGCGCCCCTCCGGCGACTGGGCAATGCCGTTGGAGGCGATGTAGTGCGAGGATTTGCGGGTAATGTCGGTGCCGCGGTACACGATATGCCCAGATGCCGCCCGCGGCTGGCCGAAAATCGACATCAGCAGGGTCGACTTGCCGGCACCGTTGGCGCCGATCAGGCTTACCGTCTCGCCCTCGTTGATGTGCATCGAGACTTTCTTCAGTGCCTGGATCGGCCCATAGAACACGTCCAGGTCTTTCAGCTCGAGAATGGGTGCACTCATACCAGTTCCTCTTCGTCTGCACCCAGGTAGGCGGCAATCACCGTCGGGTTGTGGCGGATGTCCTGCGGCGCACCTTCGGCAATCACATTGCCGTGGTCCAGCACCACGATATGGTCGGAGATGCTCATGACCATGCCCATGTCGTGCTCGATCAGCACCACAGTGATGTCGTGCTCGTCACGCAGCACACGGATCATGCGGCTGAGTGCTTCGGTTTCCTGAGGGTTCAGGCCCGCCGCCGGTTCGTCCAGGCAGATGATCTTCGGCCGCGTGCACATGGCCCGGGCAATTTCCAGGCGGCGCTGCTGGCCGTACGACAGTTCGCCGGCCAAGCGGTTGGCACAATCGACCAGGTCCACTACTTCCAGCCAGTAGAAGGCGTGGTCCAGCGCATCGCTCTCCGCCTTGCGATAGGCCTTGGTGTTGAACACACCTGCCAGCAGGTTTCGGTTGACCCACATGTGCTGCGCCACCAGCAGGTTCTCCACCACCGACATTTCCTTGAACAGCCGGATGTTCTGGAAGGTGCGTGCCAGGCCGGCGCGGTTGACCAAATGGGTACCGCCGAACATCTTGTAGTACATGCGGTTGGCAAAGCGCGCAGGCGAAACGAAGTCGGCCGGCTGGAAGCGCTCACCGAGCAGCTGGATCACGTTGGTATGGCTGCCGCGCACGTTCAGCTCGATGCGCCCGCCACTGGCCTTGTAAAAGCCGGTCAGGCAGTTGAACACCGTAGTCTTGCCGGCGCCATTGGGGCCGATCAGGGCGAAGATCTGGTTGCGCCGGACCTTCAGGCTGACATCGCTGAGCGCCTTGATGCCACCGAACTGCATCATCAGGTTGTCGACCGAGAGAATGATATCGTCGCTCATGGCGCCACTCCTTTACGCGGGGTCACACCGGTACGGCTGATGCGGATCAGCCCACGCGGTCGCCAGATCATCATCAGCACCATCAGCACGCCGAACAGCAGCACCCGGTATTCGGAGAAGCTGCGCAGCAGCTCTGGCGCCACGGTCAGCACGAACGCCGCAATGACCACGCCCACGGTCGAGCCCATACCCCCCAGTACGACAATGGCGAGGATCAACGCCGACTCGAAGAAGGTGAATGAAGACGGGTTGACGAAACCCTGGTAGGTGGCAAAGAACACCCCGGCCAGGCCGGCGGTAGAGGCGCCAAGGGTAAACGCCGAGAGCTTGACCAATACGTGGTTCAGGCCCATCGAACGGCAAGCGATCTCGTCTTCGCGCAGCGCTTCCCAGGCCCGGCCGACCGGCATGCGGGTCAGGCGGTGCTTGATGTACAGCACCGCCAGCACGACCATGAACAGCACCGCATAGATGAACACGAACTTGAGGTTGGCGTTGTATTCGAAGCCGAAGAACTCATGGATCGGCACCCCGCCATCCTTGGCCCGGCGGCCGAACTCAAGGCCGAAGAAGGTGGGTGAAGGTGCCGGCATGCCGTTGGGGCCACCGGTGAACGATAGCCAGTTGTTCAGCACCAGGCGGATGATCTCGCCAAAGCCCAGCGTCACGATCGCCAGGTAGTCACCGTGCATGCGCAACACCGGGAAGCCGAGGATGCACCCCGCCAGCGCCGCAGCGATGGCCGCCAGCGGCAGCACGCTCCAGAAGCCCAGCCCCAGGTATTGATAACCCAGCGCCAGGCCGTAGGCACCGATGGCATAGAACGCCACGTAACCCAGGTCGAGCAGGCCGGCCAGGCCGACCACGATGTTCAGGCCAAGGCCCAGCAATACGTAGATCAGGCCGAGGATGACCACGGTCAGCAGGTACTTGTTGGCGAAGATCGGGAAGACGATGGCAATCACGATCAGCGCGGGGATGATATAGCGCAGGCGTGACTTGTAGTCCGGGGCGCTCACATGCACGCCCGATCCCCCGCTGTCGAAGCCCTGGAGCATGCGCAGCCCAGGGGCAGTCTGCAGGAACAGGCTGAGCAGGAAGCGCCCCACCATCACACCGCCGACCAGCCAGGCCACGCGGCGCGGCTCGGCATTGAAGGTGTAGCCGTCGAGCACCACACCAACGACCGGACCAAACACGATAAGTGCCAGCAGGCCAGCGACAATGGTCTCCAGCAGGCTGCGTTTAAGGTCGAAACCCTTGGTTTCGCTAAGAGAGGCAGTTTTGGCAACGGACATGTTCACACCTTAGCCACGAGCGGGCGACCCAGCAGGCCTTGTGGGCGGAAGATAAGGATCATCACCAGCAGCGAGAAGCTGAACACGTCCTTGTAGTCGGAGTTGATCAGGCCGGAGAACAGCGACTCGGAAATACCCAGGATGATCCCGCCGAGCATCGCGCCAGGCAGCGAGCCGATGCCACCGAGCACAGCGGCGGTGAACGCCTTGATACCGATGATGAAGCCGGCGTAGAAGTCGAAGGTGCCGTAGTTCATGGTGATGAGCACGCCGGCCAGGGCGGCCATCACTGCACCGATGACGAACACGTAGGAGATTACCCGGTCGGTGTTGATACCCAGGATCGAGGCCATCTTGCGGTCTTGCTGGGTAGCACGGCACATGCGGCCGAGCTTGGTGTACTTGATCACGTAGGTCAGCAGGCCCATGCCGACAAAGGCCGCCACCAGGATGAAGATCTTGGTATAAGTCAGTTGCACGAAGCCGGACCCGACTTCGACACGCATAGCCCCTTCCAGCAGGGTTGGCACGCCTTGCTGGCGGGCGCCCTGGCTGATCTGTGCGTAGTTCTGCAGGATCAGCGAAATGCCGATGGCACTGATCAGCGGTGCCAGGCGGGTGGAGTTACGCAGCGGTTTGTAGGCGATGCGCTCGATGGTGAAACCATAAACGCCGGTGACGACGATGGTGAACAACAAGGTGCCCAGCATCAGCAGGGGGAACGATTCGACACCGAAGTAAGCCAGCAATGCCAGGCTGATCGCCGCGAGGTAAGCGGAGATCATGTACACCTCGCCGTGCGCGAAGTTGATCATGCCGATAATGCCATAGACCATTGTGTAGCCGATGGCGATCAGGCCATAGACCGACCCGAGGGTCAGGCCGTTGACCAGTTGCTGCAGGAAAATACCATCCATAACGCAATCTCACCTGATTGAGATTGCACGAGCGCCGACCACGGCGCGGGCCACCTGTGCGGGGCCCTCGCAGCGCAGAACTGTGCAGATCTACGAATAAAGACAGGTACCGCGGGGCTTGGGCCCGAGCAACCGCCCGGGCCGCGGGCCGTTGTTATTTTTGTTTTTCCAGCTGGTGGTATTTACCGGTCTTGTCCCACTGGTAGACCACGTAGTCGGACACGGTCAGGTCGCCCTTGCTGTCCCACTTCTTCTCACCCATGACGGTCTGCACCGGGTTGGCCTTGAGCCACTTGGCAGCGTCCTCGCCCTTGTTCGACTTCGCGCCATTGAACGCGGCAGCCAGAGCCTGCAGCGAAGCGTAGGCGTACAGGGTGTAGCCCTCAGGTTCGGTGCCGGCCTTGCGGAACTCCTCCACCACCGCCTTGCTGTCTGGCAGCAGGCGCGGGTCGGCACCGAAAGTCATGTACACGCCGTCAACGTATTGCGCGCCGCCGGCGGTAGACACCAGTTCGTCGGTGACGATGCCATCATCGGACATGAACTTGACGTCCTTCAGGCCCTGCTCGCGCAGCTGGCGTACCAGCGGGCCGGCTTCCGGGTGCAGGCCGCCGAAATAGACCACGTCGGCACCGGTAGAGCGGATCTTGGTGACCACAGCGCTGAAGTCTTTCTCGCCCCGGGTGAGGCCTTCGTACAGCACAGGCTCCACGCCGCGTTTCTTCAGCTGAGCCTTGGTCGCGTCAGCCAGGCCTTGGCCGTAGGTGTCCTTGTCGTGCAACACCGCGACCTTCTTGCCCTTGAGCACGTCGACGATGTAGTCGCCAGCGACGATACCCTGCTGGTCGTCACGGCCGCACATGCGGAACATGGCGCTCAGGCCGCGCTCCGTGACCGCTGGGTTGGTGGAGCCTGGGGTGATGGCGATCACGCCCGCCTCGTCATATACCTCGGACGCCGGGATCGTGTTGGAGGAACAGAAGTGGCCCACTACGCCGATCACCTTGTCCTGGTCGACCAGTCGGTTGGCCACGGCCACGGCTTGCTTCGGCTCACAGGCGTCATCGCCTTTGACCAGGACGATTTTCTCGCCATTCACGCCACCGGCGGCGTTGATCTTGTCGGCCGCTGCCTGCGCACCTTTCATGTACTGCTCGCCAAACGCTGCGTTGGCACCGGTCATTGGGCCCGCTACACCGATCTTGACGTCGGCCTGAACATACGAAGAAACACCCAGCGCCGTAGCTACGGCCAGAGCCAGGAAACCTTTCTTGTAAAACGTCTGCGACATGAGGTGGTGCTCCTAGAGTTTTTTTGGTTGGCACTACAACTACTCAGCCCTGTGCTCAGAGCAAGGGCCGTGCCATCGGTTTTGTCTTCCGGGAAAACACACTGTGCAGGGTGCCTGTAGGCGACGGGCGGCCTTTTCTTTATTGAGCGTGCAACCGTCTGCCACGCGGCAGGCGCCACCACACGTACAGACAAGGAGCAACCGTCGAGTGCCATCATTGCAACCCTGGCAAGTGTTTACGTGCAACCGCCCTGTAACAGCGGACGTCACCGAACTGCACACCGCTGGTGCGCGACTGCTACAGGCGGCACCGTTTCAAGGCTAGCTGGTGCACGGAAAAACACCTCTGTTTTGGCTGTTTCGGCCTCTTCGCGGGCACGCCCGCGCCTAAAATAGGAACAAGTCCCCGCACCGTGTAGGGGCGGGCTTGCCATGAAGAGGCCGGAACAGCCACACAAGGGGTAAAAGGCTGGCACAATGGCCGCCAATCGCCGCTTCCGGAGCCCCCTTGATGAGCGAAAGCGCATTCGCCGAGCGCATCGTGCACAACTTGCTCGACACCGACTTCTACAAACTCACCATGATGCAGGGCGTGCTGCACAACTACCCGGACGCCGACGTCGAATGGGAATTCCGCTGCCGCAACGGTGAGGATCTGCGCCCCTACCTCGGCGAAATTCGCAATGAGCTCGAGCGGCTTGGCGACCTCACCCTGGACGATGGCCAGCTGGCCTTCCTCGAACGCATCAGCTTCCTCAAGCCCGACTTTTTACGCTTTCTGCGCCTGTTCCGCTTCAACCTGCGTTACGTGCACGTCGGCATCGAAAATGATCAGCTGTTCCTGCGCCTGAAAGGTCCGTGGCTGCATGTGATCCTGTTCGAAGTGCCGCTGCTGGCCATCATCAGTGAAGTACGCAACCGCAATCTGCACCCGCACATGCGCCTGGCCGAGGCGCGGGATCAGTTGTACCGCAAGTTTGACTGGCTGCGTGCACATGCCAGCGACGACGAGCTGGCCGAACTGCAGGTGGCCGACTTCGGCACCCGCCGGCGCTTTTCCAGCCGCGTGCAGGAGGAAGTGGTAAGGGTGCTGCGCAACGACTTCCCCGGCCGTTTTGTCGGCACCAGCAACGTCGACCTGGCATGGAAACTGGATATCAAACCACTGGGCACCATGGCCCACGAGTGGATCATGGCCCACCAGCAGCTCGGCCCCCGGCTGATCGACAGCCAGATCGCCGCGCTGGACTGCTGGGTACGCGAGTACCGCGGCTTGCTCGGCATCGCCCTGACCGACTGCATCACCATGGATGCCTTCCTCGGCGATTTCGACCTGTACTTCGCCAAGCTGTTCGACGGCCTGCGCCATGATTCGGGCGAGCCAGTAGCCTGGGCGGAAAAGGCCATTGCCCATTACCAGAAACTGGGTATCGACCCGATGACCAAGACCTTGGTGTTTTCCGACGGCCTCAACCTGACCCGCTCGCTGGAAATTTTCCGCGCCCTGCGCGGCCGCATCAACGTCAGCTTTGGCATTGGCACCAACCTGACCTGCGACATCCCTGGTGTGGCACCCATGAGCATCGTGCTTAAAATGACCGACTGCAACGGCGCGCCGGTGGCCAAGATCTCTGACGAAGCCGCCAAGACCCAGTGCCGCGACGAGAACTTCGTCGCCTACATGCGTCACGTATTCAAAGTCCCCAGCAAGGAGTAACCCATGCAAGCGGTTCAGCAAGAGATTGCCCAGGCGCTGAAGGTACAGCCGCCGTTCGCCAACGCGGCAGCGCTCGAGGCCGAAGTCGCCCGACGGGTGGCGTTCATCAAGGACTGTCTGGCCAATGCTCGACTCAAGACCTTGGTGCTGGGCATCAGCGGTGGCGTCGACTCACTGACTGCCGCCCTGCTCGCCCAGCGCGCCATCAACGAGCTGCGCGCCGAGACCGGCGACAAGGCCTACACGTTCATTGCCGTGCGCCTGCCGTACCAGGTACAGCATGACGAGCATGACGCCCAGGCATGCCTGGATGTGATCAAGGCAGATGAAGTTCACACGGTGGATATCGCCCCGGCAGTGCGTGCATTGGCAGCTGAAGTGGCGGCGCTGAAGAATGGCTCGCCGACGTTGGTGGACTTCGTGGTTGGCAACGTCAAGGCACGTACCCGGATGGTCGCCCAGTACACCATCGCTGGCGCCCGCGCAGGTCTGGTGATCGGAACCGACCACGCCGCCGAGGCGGTGATTTCTACCCCCCTACACTAAACTGCACAACCCCCTCTGTACACCCCGCCCCACCCCCTTTCCCCTATCATACTTCCCCACCCATAATGCACATCGCCTGTTCCCCAAAAGGCTGGAACGGAATCCAAAAGGTGGTGCGAAATGAAGGTGGTCACAGTCAAAGCGAAACCCCTAGACCTGAGTGACTCAATCCTTGCTCAAGGAGAGTACCGGGAACAGTTCCTTGCTCAGCCCGAAGCCCAGAATCCTCGAGTAGAGGTAACAGGGTGCGTGTTGATAGGGAGTGATGAGCAGCTGCAACCCCTGAGCTCTGACTACCTGTGCCGCAACCTCCGTAAGAACCTGCTGGCCGATGAAAGCACTACGAGCTATGCAAGCCGTCTCTCCTACCTGTTGGATTACCTGAAAACCCAGGTTGAGTTCGAAGGGAGCGATCGAGATGAAGCACTGCTGAGCGTTTCGGTAGGTAGGCTTGAGCAGTACCTGGCCGACCTTAATAAAGCGGGGCTTGCTCCGAAGACAGTCCAAGGCCGGGACGCAGCGCACCATCACTTCTTTCATAAGTACCTGTGCAAGCGCTTTGATGAGAGGCCTCCGTTCAGAGAGGACAACCCATACGCAGATGGCTTTATCTGGAGCGGTAAGGCAAACGCCTTGGGCATTGTTCAACCCTGCAGCATGGATGAGCTCGAGCAGCTGATTCTGCATGCTGAGTGGGAACGTGAGCGGTGCGTGATCCAGGCGATCTACGACACAGGGGTACGGAAGTCTGAAGTCCCGCGAATCACGCTGCAGGCGGTGCGGGATGCACTCAACTTTCAGAGGCTTCTGTTCATCACCACAGGCGATGTGCCCCCCCTGAAGGCTCCGTATTGCCCGCTGCATATCCAGGGGAGCAAGGGGAAAAAGAACCAGATCAATCCCCGAATAACCTTGGTGAGCAGAACGACCTTGGAGCGGATTGAGGAGTACCACAAGACGCCGCTCTATCGAAGGTTCGCCAAGGAGTACCCGACTCCGGAAGAAACGCCTGCCTTCTTCAACGCCTTGGGTGAGCCATACACGAAGAAGAATGTTGAGAAGCTTTTTGAGCGAGTGAGCAAGCGCGCCATGAAGAAAGGAACGATCAGACGGCAAATCTCGCCCCATAAGCTAAGGCATGGAGGCGCCTATGCAATTCTCCATAGTCCTGACTTGGGCAAGGATTACTTGGATCGTATGGGCACGCTCATGAAGTCTTGGGGGCATAAGAACCCGGAGACCTCTGAGGGATACACGCTAATTCCTATGGATATTTATCAGATGCTTGCTGAGCCGAACTCCGTGATGAGGACAAAGGCCAGCGAGATGGAACTTCTGCGCAATAGAACTACCAAGCGTATCCGTCTGGGAGATAAAAAATGAAATACGAAACTCCCAAAGATACGCTTCAAGAAGAAGTAGTGAAGCCAGCCAAGCGCAAGCGCTTGGAAAGCGATATCACGCGAGAGATTGATGTTTGGGCTACGAACATTAAGTCCAGCAGAAATAATCTGCTCAGTGTACAGCTTTGCCAGAAAGGGGAGCCGGCTATTGCACCCACCTATCTTCAGAAAGAGCTAGAATGCGAACACAGCGTTTTTAAGTCGAGAACCGAAATCCTTAACTCGGTCACTCAGAGAATGATTGACGAGCGCATTATAGTTCCAGGCCACAACTCTATCTCCAACGAGTGGAGACGCAAACTATTAGCGTGGTATGAAAGCCTGACCGACAATGAAAAACAAGCCATCCCAATTGTGGCCAACACCATTTCCTTACGGCGATGCCTTAACGATGTGCCCGGGATGGGCAATCTCAAGTGGGCCCGCATGAATCTTCCACTGGTCGAGCAAACTTTCAATGAAATCCTTGCAGACCTGGAAAAGCGTGGAGTTATCGATCCGAACTATAAGACTGTTGCTGAGCGTAATCTTGAGGTCGAAAAAAAGAGAGAGTCATCACCTCGAGGTGATAGTTGGGAAAAACAGCTAAAGGATCTGCGAGCCATCCCCCTTTCGCACATTGATGACTTGGTGCCTGTAGATCCCGCTCGACCGTTTGTGCAAATCTTCCACTTGTTCGCCGCGGGATCTATGGGGACGAGAACTGAGGACGGCCAACGTAATTTTGTTGAAGGCTTCAGGTTCGTCAGCCAGCATTTGAAGGATGTCGGGTTTTCGGGAAGCGAGCACGCTCTAGAATGTATTGGCCCAAACTACCTCACACGCTTGCGGAACTTCCTGACTGAGCAACGGGCCAGCGGAGCAATTGGCTCACATGTGGCACACGGCGTTATGGCCACCACGCGAAAAATGATGAAGCGTGCCCTGAAAATCAAAGGTATAGGATTTACATCTTTTGTCGATGTAGAAGGCTTTGATACTCAACGAGACACTGATGAGTACCGTCCCTACCCTGCGCACATTCGTGACGAGATCAAGAATGCGTGTGAGCGGGAGATGAAGCGTACAAACGAGCTTGCATCTGACTATGTTCATTTTAACGGAGGCCAAGATCCTGTCGATGAGCTCGGCAATATCCGCCGGGGCGATGGAACTCTGGACAATGCTCGATGGATCTTTGAGAACAAGCTGAACTGCCAACGTTTGAGCAAAAAGTTTGCGAACATGAGCGATCCATATGAAAAAGGCTTTTGCCAAATCATAGGTTACGCATCTGAGGGCATTGTTGACATCTACGAGAGCTGGGGCATTATTTATGAGTATACCTCACGCCTGCTTGCCCCTTACGTCATACGCTTGGCACAGATCACGGGGCTCAATGCGGATCCGCTAAAGACTCTTGATATCGATGATTTCATCAAGAGCCATGAAATCACCAAGCGCCCATATCTACGTTATTGGAAAGAGCGATCCGATGGCGAAAAGCTTCTGCATCTGGATCTGATGAAAGCGGACTTTAACTGGCTGAGCGTCGCACAGAGCATTGAGGTCGAAAAGATCTTTAATGACGTTATTTTCTTGACGCGCCATATTCGTGAGAGGGCGGAGCCGGCTGTAAAGAATAGGCTTTTTATTTATGAGTCGCGCAAGAACAATGAGTACCGAAAGGTGAAGTCCCTTGAGGACTCCATTGTCATCAACATCATCATGAATAAATTTGCTCAAGAACATGGCTTGAAGAATGAAAATGGGGAAGACCTAGCCATCTCTGCGTCCCGGCTGAGGCCTAGCCTCGTAGCTGCGCTGGTAGACCAAGGCGCCTCGATTCGGGAGATTCAGGTGATTCTCGGTCACAAGCATCTAACCACCACCGTGGGTTATCTGGACAAGTTGGAGTTCAGCAAAGCGGCCCGGAAGGTGGTAGATGAGGCTCTCCAGAAGATCCATAAGGAATATGTACTGGCTGAGGCGAGTGCCGCGAGTGCGCCCAAAAGCAACATCGATACCCAGAACAACCCAGACTCCCCTGCAGTCATCATCAGGACGGGACTGGTGGAATGCCGAAACGCGTACGATCCGCCACCAGAGATCAGAAAGCTGCCTGGTTACAAAGAAGGTAACCCTTGTTCTTTGCTGAACAAGTGTCTGTCTTGCCGTAACTGCATCATCACGGTCTCCAATCTGCCTGATCTTTTTGCTATGCGCCGAGATTACCTGGTGATGATGGAAACCAGTGCTGTTGCACAGACGCCGTATGGTCGCATTATTCGGGAGAATCTCCTAACTCTGGACAGCATCCTTACCCCTTCTCCACAGGGCTTTGATGCCGAACAGCTAGAGCATGCTGAGCGACTGTCTGAACATATCCTTACGAGCACTCTGGTAGAAGGAATGACCCTCTGATGGCCACAATTGATACGCTGATCTATCAGATCAAACCAGTGAGAGAAGAGTTCGTACGGCTGCTGAGTGCCCAGAACGTGCTCGCGGCAGGCCTTGGGGGCACCAGCCTGAAAAGTTCGAGCGCAACATATAATGCGCTCACGACCTTCGACGCACTCATGAATCTGCCAGTGAGCAAAGTTAGCATCCTCAAGGACATGGTGTGGGACTTTAACTTTGAGCCGCATCTTCTCGCAAGAAATGTTGAGGGTGGGAAATCTAGGATTGACTTCGGGATCTACCAAAACCTGAACTCGACAATCTTGTTCGAACTGCGCATTGCGTTCATGTGCGCCCTCCAAATGCCAGGGATCGTTCGTCATGGCAAAAAGAAAATATCCCTTTCGAAACCGCACACAATCATCGACATATTCAAGTCGGCCATTCCATTTATAGACAAACTTTGCGAGCGCAAGCGTCGTGCTCAAGGCGACGAATTTTTTGAACTATCTTACTACAGCCTCGCCGATTTTAGCGAAGAAGATTATGCCGAGGAGGCAAAAGTTTTTGACCGTGCATATCGCGGGGTGACTGATCTTGGCTTTAAAATTCTTCGCTCACATTTTTTGACGGAGAATCTTTTTCCGAAACCTTTGCCATATGTGGAAATGGCATCTCTGGAGTGGAAACAGAATAGCATCAAGAGCCCTAAAGTTCGCGAACGACAAAAGCACTTTGATAACCATATCTTCGAAAAAAGCTCTCGCCAGGCGACTTTCGCAGTTGTCGACTTCCTTAAAGCCTTGAAAGAGCCTGTTCATGATAAGGATGGGCTTGAGCGTGCCAAGCTAAACGATTATTGCGAAGCGTATCGGGTGAATCTCACGAGAAGAAACTTCGATATATATGTAGCCGTTCGACTATCGTCAAGAGATTACGCGGGCAAAGATATCGAACCATTTTTATATCAAACTGACAGCGAATATTGGTCACCGCAACGCCATGGGTTATTCAAAGGCGAGGAAGGACTGCGGAAGCTAACCAGGGCCAAAATCGATGATGAATTTTACCAATACCTAACGCACATCAATAACAGTGCCTATTACATCATTGGCCAGTATACTGGCATGAGACCTTCTGAACTTTCCGGGATTATGGCGGAAGGGTGCCTTACTACCGACGATTTCGGGCATCACCTCATAGTAAGTACAGTCATAAAAAACCAGGAGGTTGTTGGCAAGCTCTTCGGAGATAAATGGGCTGCGATCCCAATCGTAAGAGATGCTGTGAGAGCCTTGCAGATACTCAATCGATTCAAGCAACACCCTTATCTGTTGACGAATATGATTACCGTTCGGCCAGGCGAGCAAGAGAAAGCGAAAGCTATCGGAAATTTCACCTACATTCTGTGCGCATTCCTGGCCGAAGCGCTTGAGCCTGAAGAGCTTGAAGAACTGGATGTCTCAGCGTATACGCTTCGGCACTCGCTGGCCCACCAAATGTTCCGTGCCTCTGTGGGTCTGCCTTTCATTTCCTATCAGCTTAAGCACTTTGGCAATCTGGTCAGCGGCATTGCGCAGAATCGCGTTAGCGCCGTAACCATTGATTACGGAAACATTGGCTCCGCACTCACCTCCGATTCCGGTCGAGAAGCGACCAACTCGATCCGACATGACGCAGAAAAAGAGTTCGTCATGAACGCTTGCGACCCCGATGGAGGGTATGTCGGCGAGAATGCTGAAGCTCACCGACAACGACTGAGGAGCTTCTTCCAAGGCTATTTGGAGGCGGGATACTCCAAAGACGAGATCTTTGATCGGATGGTTGAGGTTGGCTTTGCGATCATCAACGTCGGACAGGGCTACTGCTATGGTGATGCTACGGAAGATTTCGACGCTTCGCTTCCCTGCATTGGCTCGCTTCGTTGCAACCCCTATCGGTGTAAAAACGCAGTGGTCACGAAAGCGAACGCCCCCAAATGGCGGGAGGTATATGTGCAAAACACAATCGCGCTCCGACAGTTGGAGTCCCAGACTGGAGCCAACGGGCAGATGATTCATGATGGCTTTGCGAAGTCGATCGCGCAGATGAAGGCAGCGATCGCTGAAGCGGAGGCAGTCCTGTTGGGTCTTGGTGAGGATTTGACCGTATGAGTTCGGCCCCCTACGACGATAAGAATGCCGAGCTGGCAGCGGCTATCACTCAACAGCTCAACGACGCACTGCGCAGGCTGGAGAAAGACTCCACGCTATCTGCCTCTGCCTCATCGCTGGCCAAGCTGTCTGGCGTGCACCGAAACACCATCTACAACCGCAAATGGCCGCTGGAGAAGCTAAACGAGATCAAGGCTAAGCGAGCCCTGCAGAAAGAAGAGGAAGCCTCCTCGAAAGCTGATAAGAGGTCTCCCGAGGAGCTGCTGGAGCTGAGTCGTCTGGAAGTGATCTACTGGTTCACCCAGCTGCAAGATGCGAGAACCTCGAATACATCGCTGACCAAGACGAGCAAAGAGACGGAGGCAAGCCGCAATTTCTACATGAAGCTGGCATTAGAACGGCTTACCAAAATCAACGAGCAGGCCTCCGAAATCAGCAAGCTGCGGGATGCCGTTGACCTTCTTGAGCAAGAGCTGAATCTGCTCAGGGGCAAATGACCTACAGGCGACTAGGCTCGCGAGGGCTTACCAGCGAAGGCAGATCAGCATCTCTCACCCTTATCAGGAGCACTCCCAAGATGGAAATCTTCGCCGACCCATCGGAAAAAGCGACAGCATTGCTACACCGACTGGGAGTCCATGAAGTGTCTTCGGGGATCTGGGCGTTCGTAGACATCGATGTCGCGAGCCACGGCCATGTGCATCACTCTAAGCAGCCGGTTGCTCTTGCTGCGTACGCCGCCATCAACCCGACGTTTGCAGCCGGTCGCTTTCCCGGATACACCCTGATCGACCTGGTTGAAAAAGTGAGTTGTATGGACGGCGCTGAACTCGCCGCATTGGCGAAGGTTTGCCAGGTACCTCCACCGATTGACTGGTCAACCGAGGAACGAGGGGAAAAGTTCGGAGAGGTCGCTTGGCACATCGTTAAGAAATACGAGTTGGGTGCCTGCTTCACTCAAAGCAAGCCGTGGGGGATCCAACAAGGTAGTCATTACAGCATGCGTCCTTGCGGCTTCGATCATGATCGGTCAGAGCCTGATCCTGAGGGGTTAAAGGCGATGCGCCAGGCGTACAGAGAAATGAGCGTTTTACAACGCGTGATGGTACTTACGCTGCTTCACCTATATTCCCCAGGAAAGGACGATTTCTACCTGATAGGTGGCTGCCCGACCAAGATTTCTGCAGCTGAAGCACTTGGAGTTTTGCGAGCAGATGGAAGGGCGATAAGGGAGTGGGGACTGCTCGTAACTCATTACGCAGGCTGGTGAGGCTGCCCGCCTGCGTGATTGGTGGAAGCGTCCGGAAACACACCTTCAGAGAAAGGCCTGCACGGAACACCGCGCAGGCCTGTCGTAGCTATCGGCTGTGATAGATGATCTTCGAATCGCCCATCAGGTCTTCGACCTTCACCAGAGGCACGGACGAGCGAACGCGACCAGAGCTAGTCTGGCTACGTCCCGTGGAGATCTGGGATCTGGTCAGGTAACCGTCCCCATCCTTCCTGCCTGCCGGCTTACCACTCTGATGACATGAGGATTTCATGAATCCGCTCCGGGGTTACGTTCTCTTCGCAGAGCTTGGGCTTCTTGCGATAGGTGCCGCCCGACGTTTTTTTCGAGGCGATACATTTGCCATTATCGGCCACCTCTACCAAAAGACCTGTTCCATCCGACGAAATGCTTTCCCAGCGCCGGACGCCCCCATCGGTGGAGAAGTGCCAATCCAGGCCTACATCTTCGATGGACGACAGATCATTCAGTAGATCCATTACTGATTGATAGCGCGAGTCAGGGTCGTATCTCAAGCACTTCTTGATGATGCTCTTGAGTTTTTTCGGCACATGACGCGGGATTTGCGTCAAATCCGGATAGGTTTCCAGGCGCTGAGCGCGCGCCAATTCGGCACCAGTCGCGTAAGCCCCTAGCTGCTGCTGCAGAGAGTCAAGCCCCACCAGCAAACGATACAAGGTCAAGCCCACCTGATAGATGTCTGCGCTGTTGTTGAAGTCACGGGTCAACGCGCTTTCGGGCGGCAGATGGAAGCGATAGGTAGCTTCGGGTGTCGCATATCCATCGATGTCCATGTTCTTGGCAAAACCAAAATCTGACAGCAGTGCTTCGTCGGTGTCGGAGATCAGGATGTTGTCTGGCTTGATGTCGAAATGGAGCAGCCCCTTGGAGTGAATGTTGTTGAGACCACTCAGGAACTGGATGGCGTAACGTATGAGCTGCCTGCAGGTCAGGGCTTGTTCCTCAGCAACCTGGTGCAGCGAGCCTCTGCTGTAATACGGCATGGCGATGTAGATGTGCTGGCCGTCCTTGCACGCGTACAGCACCTGCACGACGTAGGGATGGATGCTCTTGTAAAGCAGCTGAGCCTCGAGCAAGAAACGCTCTTCGTTGAAGCCATCGGTCTTCACCTGCTTGATCACGAGCTCGGCATCCAAGTGTTCGTCATGGACGACGTACACCTCAGAGTTCTCGCCGTTTTCGCCGATGCGCTGTTGCTTCCTGAACGACACCTGAGCCGCTTGATACGGAATCATCGGGTCGCTCCTACAGCAACGAGGATGGCCTCTCGAACTGCGGCTGCCTTACCAGGCGGCCAACCCTCAACGTCCTCTAGCTCTGACTCACATTTTACGATCGAGGCGAATTCTGTGGCAGTGATACCCAGCCGGGCCCCAATGCTGGTTTTGCGCCCCACGAAGTAGCCCTTGATGCTGCTGCTCGCGAACGACTCCATGAAAACAGCCTCAAGGTACAGCCGGTCAGCATCCTGGTTCTGAGAATTGCCCTCTGCGACCCGGATGCCAGCTACGTCGACCTGGTACTCCCGAAGGATGTCGAGGATGCTGTGACGAGCAAATTTGAGCTGCTCTGGCTTGTTCAGGATTTGCGGGATAACCAAGGATTCGACGTTCAAGATTTGCTTCGCTTCATCGTCGTAGATGACGAAGGTCGCCTTTTTGGGCTCTGCGCGGATTCCGAGTGATCGCATAGCGTTCCCTGCGTACTGTGGATTCAGTGGA
This sequence comes from Pseudomonas sp. 22515, assembly GCF_052044625.1. Lineage (NCBI taxonomy): Bacteria > Pseudomonadati > Pseudomonadota > Gammaproteobacteria > Pseudomonadales > Pseudomonadaceae > Pseudomonas > Pseudomonas sp. 22515. Next base: position 373,242 of record NZ_JBQENN010000001.1, on the reverse strand, counting down.
ATGCGAACCCTAGCATCAGATCGCTAGCATCGACCATACGCCCATGGCATGCCCGTTTAAGCAGGTAGGCGGCCACTTCGTGTCCGTAGTAGCGACTTAGGCATCGCATCGTCTGCAGCACCGAGCATCTCGCACGCCATCAATCAACCGACCGATGACCTCGGAAGCGTCGTCAGGTACGTGGTGATCGGCACGATTCGTACTGCGAGATACCAAGGCTAATGTCAGCCGTTTCGAAACGCTTCGGCAACGCAAGCGGTGCTTCCATCAGCCTGGCCAGAGCAGCCTGCGCATGATGGCCAATTGAGATGCTGGACTCCACGATATGTGGAGAACTCACACAGGGTCTAAATCGCGGCTCAGACCATATCTGGTTCAGCCCTTCGAAAGTCCTCCAGGCCTTATTTCGCCGGCTCACCCATGGATTCCGTCTCCTGCAGGGAGGGTAATGTCAAGCCGCTTGACGAGACTAAAGCAGGGTTAAAGCGCCGGCACCAAGCGGGGCTTTTCCACTTTAAGTGGTTGACATAGTAAGTCCCGTTGCTCAAAAATGATCAACGAGGGCTCAATAAGAGCAGGGCTGATCTGGTTCATGGCGATATTGGCAGATCAGTGTGGATTGCGCAGGTCGCCACCTGTGCGGTAGCGGTAACCGGCAACAATGGTTAGCTTCCGACCCCTTTCAGGCAGCTTTGTCTGGACGTGCTAAGCAAGCGCTGCGACTACCAGCCCTCAATGACTTCTCTAAAAAGGCGCCTACGGCGTCTTTTTTGCTTTCAGGGTGCCGACTTTCATCGCACTCTGCTTCTTCAAGACTTTGTACGCCGTCACCACAGAGTAGAAATTCTCGCCAGCTGCATCCAGCTGCGGTGACAGGATAACCACGCCCTTCGCGCCCCTGACAATCGTCAAACGGTAGCCATCACGGGTCTGGTATCCCTCACACAGAATCTGCGCGCCTTGCGACAAGATACCGGCCACAAAGGTTGGAACATCCTCGATCGCAGAGCAGCCAACCTTTGCCAGCTCGTGGCCATGCCCCTCCCAAATATGGCGAACACCAAAGCCCTTACTGAAGCCATGGTGCTTGCCTACCCGCAAGTAGATCTCACCGCCAGGCACTGTAAGGTTACGGCTCGCGTAGGGTTCGATGTAGCCATAGGTGAGCAAGCCGGTGACTGGGTGCGGCACGCAGACCTCTTTATCCTCGGTCGCATAATCAAACAACTGCGCAAGGGGCATCAATGCAGTCAAATGTTCTTCATCCTGTGGCAAGTCCCATGCGGGCATTGAGCCATTTTGCCATAGTTTTCAATGCCGTTTCTGACTGCACCGTGTCGCCACCGCTCTGACTAAAACAGTGCTCACGCAGTTGAACCTTATCCCTTAGTTGACTTTTTCATTGACAGATGGCTAACTATTAAAGAGGATGGGACAAGGCCGAATTCCCCCGCTACAGGAGGCCGGGCAGAGCCCGGCCTCCTGTAGCGATTCTCATATCGCTTTAAAGACGGATTGGAAGCTTAGATGCGCGTTCATGCAGATGCATTGGGCGAAACCCAGCATGGCTGGGTCTCTCGGAGGGACACTGCAAATAACGGTGTCATTCGCAGAGCTTTGTAGGGCGCATCCTCGAGATCTTGCACCTAAGCGCGCATTCCCACTGACTTTCTCCTGATGCGCCCTGCAAATGCTGCCATCTTACTGCTCCGCACTCAGCCTGAACGCAGCACCTGATCTCTGCTCAACTACGTTTCAGCAGTCGGTTAACCTCGGTCTCGATCGCATCGGGTTTCAACTCATAACCAGCAAAGCTTCCGAACAGCTTTGAGGTAGCACGCTGAACGTAAGGGGCAATACTACTGGCTGGAGTATCAGCCGGCACCTCGACATAGCTTTCGATGGAATCTTCCCGGGTAACCTTGTTGCGGGAATACGAACCCTGATCAACCCAATGATCAATATGACGTCCGCGTAACCTATTCCAGCGAAACATGAAACCAAGCTTGGCATCGACGTCGAAACTCAATGCGCTCACGAAACGAAGGCCCACCGCGATGACTTCGGCGACAAAGTACGCTGCTAAGCGCGGGTCTAGGGCTGTACCTGGTTCTACCCTGTCAGTCATGTCGTCACGCAGTAGCCGTGATTGATAAAACTCCCCACGCGCATGCATACGATAGAAATCAAGAGACTCGGAGACTGAACCTAGAATCAAGGACTCCCATGCCGTCTCCCGCTTATAGGGACGATCAGCGGTGTTGTGGAAATTTGTTGAAACCAGCCAAGCAGGCCATCCAGTGTATTCAGGATTAGAAGAGTCGACCTTTGCCAGGAAGTCACTGCTAGAGTCCTCAACATCCTTGGGCGGATCGAAAACCAAAGCGACCTCCCAGCTCCCTTTTTGCAAAAGCATTTGAGCCGAAGGACTCAGCTTGCGTGCCTCAATCTCCATTTGGCGAGCATCTGCGCCCTGCTGGAGGATCGAGCGCGTGCGTTCCTCAAGCGTTGGGCTTTTAAGCGCCGAAGTGAAGAGATTCGCCCACTCGACACCCAGCTGCCGTCGCAGGAATCGCCCGATATCGGCCTCCCGATTATCGAAGCAGATCTTAAGAAGGTCTGGCCAGTCAGATGCCTTGATTGCGGACGTACTGGGTGTGCCATTCGAACCGAGGGTGCGAAAATAGACAGTATCCTCGCGTATTAACATTCGACCGTTGTCATTTAGATCTCTTTTTGCCGCTGCAGGTACCGTCACTCCTTGAGGTACAGCTATCACTGGGTGTAGCGATCCCTTACGCTCAACGAACGCTACCTGGATTTCGATTGAGATTGATGAATACCTTGAAACGATGCCCTGAATTACATCAACGTGAAAAGCTGCTTTCACGTCATCCGGGGCATCTTCCCGATCTGGCTGCAGGGTATCGTTGTTGAAACCTATTATCAGATAGCCACCATCACGGTTGTACAAGGCTATGACAGCTTTGGTGATCTTGGCGATGCCTTCAGCAGCCTTGGGATCGATCCACGTTTTGATCTCAACGCTCAACCCTTCGGAAAGGCGGCTCACCAAACTGTCGAGTCGAGCCTCAGAAATGTCCATTTTCCCCCCTTAAAATGAAAACCCTTCAGCGGGCAGCGATAACACCTTGCACGATCTAAGCAGACACAAGATTGGCCCGGTACTGAAAGACCGTATGGGCCTAGTGGAGCTATCGGCGGCGCTTGGATTACGGCCTAAACCGCCGTCATGCCTAGGTTATCCCAAGTCAATGCCCTTAACGAAAAAGCCCGGCACATTGCTCATAATTTTTCGCCAACGCAGATTTGGTTAGTCTTCAGGCACCGACAAATTTGGTGGGCAATCATGGACAACCAACTACGTAAGCACGCGAAAGAGCTCCGCGAAGCTGCCGATGTCAGCGTCAATCTGGCCGCGATGTGGGCCAACGTTGCCGAGAGAACCTGGAGATCGTGGGAAACCGATAGCGGCAAAGTCACCTCACGCCTACCCTCCCCCGCTGCCCTGTGGAGCTTCCTAGCTCGATCGGGAATCAACATACGGAAATTGGGCCTAGCGATAGATGCAAAACCACGCCGACTCGCACTCGCTGTCGCCTGCTATAAGGGTGGCGTTGGCAAATCATCCATCACCGTGAATCTGGCAGCAGCCATAGCTGAGCTAGGTTTCCGGGTAGCGGTCGTGACGAATGACTTTAATCACCGTTATGCCTGTGACGACGGCGAGGAACCGGCTGCAGACAGCTGGGTTAGCCGGGTCGGATTCTATGATGAGCGCGACCTCATCACCTTTCCATCGGCGGTCAGACTGCGGCGTAAGCGCATACGCGATCATTTGGCGGCCTTGCCCCCGGATGAACAAGCGCGATACCAGATGTTTCACGCTGACGAGCTTGAGGCTTTGGATCGGAAACAACGATCGACCGAAAAACTGAGAGACCTGATCGCGCGGCACGATTACGTGTTGTTTGACGTGAATGCTGAACTCGAGCTCATACGTCGGTTCGCAGATCTTGTCGCCGTGGTCGTGGATACCAACTGTTCCATGGCTGTACACAGTGCCGGAAAATTCGTCACAGCACTGCAGAACATCAAATGTCGGGAAACGACGCCGAGCTATTTTGGCTTGCTCACGAATTGTGATGTGGGTGGCGTCAGCACAGAGCTTGAAGAGTTCGTCGGCGATTTCATAAAGCTAAGTGACGAGCAGTACGACGAGATCCTTGAGTCAAAATACTCAACCCTTCAGCGCCGAGAACGCGTGCTCGAGATGGTCGATTCACTAGCGTTTCCTCCTCTGAGTACTGAACTGACCGGAGCTTACCGAATCGCAATCGAGATGCTGGAAGATGCTGTGCCTAGCGGACACGAGTATGGATATTTCAGTGCATTCGTGGATTTCGCTCCGCGCTCGCATGCCGCTAGGGAGATGCGGCGGCTGGCTGATGAGCTCATCCATTGGCGACTCCGCAACAACTGGAAGTGACATAGGCAATCAAAGCGCGCCCCCATTATGTGCAACGTGGTTGAGAGCCCTCACCCTGGATGAGCTCAATACGACTGCTGATTCCGTCGGTTCAGAGGTGGTCTGCTTGCTACCCTCACCGCCTCCGTTCGTCGCCCAAAAAGCAAAATACGTTTGACGATTCACCGTCATGATTGTTAAGGTAAATCGTCAATCAGAAACACAGAGGTGCTTTATGGACTCGCAAAGATCAATCCACGCATTAGTCGATACCCTGGCCGCCACGCTAGAAAAGGTTCCAGATGTAGCGGGTGGATCGGTGCGCGTGCTGAAGCTTCTAACGAATGTGTTCCAGCAGTGGTCTGAGGAAAAAACCAAGGAAAACCTTGGATCCTTGACTGATGCCGAGCTTCTGCAAAAGCTTGCGGCCAGCGGATCTGTAGCCGGGGCTTTGAGCACTAGAGAAACCCGGAAACAAGCTAGGCGCGTAGCTGCAAAGATCGAGTTCTTTGATCGACTCAAGGATTTCGGTGGAGTGCTGAAAAGTCAGGCAGTGGCCAGCGCCTTGGGAACAACAAGACAAACTATCAACAACCACGTGAAGAAAGGCACGCTGATAGCGATTCAGGAAGGAAACGATTACCTCTATCCCGCATTCCAGTTTGTTGGGGACGAGAAGCTTCCACATCTAGAAGAGATTTTAGGCCTCATGAAAGATGTCAGCGCAGAAGCTCAATGCACATTCTTTCTAAACCCGATTGCCTTTAGCAATGGACAGATAGAATTACCATATGTGGTACTGAGAGATGGAGCTAATGAGGAACAGTTGAAGGCTATCAGGCGTGAAGCAGCTCTATTCATGAGCTCAACACCGGCTTAAAAAACAGCGCACCCAAAGGTGGGGCGCTGCGTGAATGGTAGCGGAGCTTAAGAGCGCACCTGGTAACCGAGGATTTCCGTCATGATTTCCTCAGCGTCAATGCAGTCATCTTCAAAGCCTTCCGGAAGTTCTCCTTGGTACTCGAACTCCGAAAGCTTCGTCATCTCAACGGTGTTTACCGTTGTGGCCTCACCTGGAGCCGTCCACAGTGCATAGCAGCTGCGGCCGTCCGGGTGATGCCGTGACTCGTAAGCGATCCCATCGAAAGGACTGCCTGGCAACCTGGCCACCGCTGCGGCAATTGCTTGCGTAAGCTCATAGTCAGGGCCCGTCACTTCGTCCACCGTCCGGTTCAACTTGGACAGACAAAGCTTCAGATTCAGCAGCTTTAGATCTCTGGTCGTCTCAACCACACACATATCTCTTTTTTCAAGATCTGTGGTATTGAAAAAGAATCCCAGTCCTTTCCCTTGTTTGGCCCGAAGCCTTCCAAACGTCTCGGCCAGCGCCCCGCAGGGGTGTTCAGCCCCATACCAGATCCCGATTTCTTCCATGAGATCGTTAAACCTACCCAGTTCTTCAGGCATTTTAGGGCATCCGTAGTACTCGGCATTCTTATGCCCGGAGCCCTGAACTCTGTAGGAAATCGAACCGCTCGGAAGCAGTTTGACGTTCAGCTTACCCTCAGAGTACAGCTTTTGAACCAGTTGCTGGATTTGTTTAGTATCGTCGTCGCCTGTAACCATTAATCACCTCGTTATTGAAAAGTACCGTCATAAGATCACCATTTAAAGGTTGCTTACGAAAAGGACGCTGGAATTCCAGCGGCGCCGACACATGCCGAGCGCTCGGGGATTATATCAGAGTAAAAGTGGCTGCAAACGGTGCTAATTACGCTCGCACTCCCGCGAGCCGAGCCCGGCGAATAGATCGTAGGGCAAGATAGCCACTCAATTGGATAGAGTGATATCCATTTGGGAATAATCCGACCGGGATTTAACTTCGTCCATGTGAGCGAGCGCTCACTGCATACTTTTCGAGAGTTATAGCTAGCTGCCAGGCAGGGTTGCATGAAGTTCACAACACCTGCCTATCCTTGTCAGACTAGAAATTTCTCAGCCTAGGATTTTTCGCAGGGTTACCCAGCTTCTGAATAGGCTCGCGGGTAGCTAGAAAGGAGCGAATCGACGTACTCCCCCAATAAAAACGATGGTGCTTCACCCTTCATCCTGATCTGGCTCGTTATCCAGGTACTTCACTCTTCGAATCGGGTGCGCCACCAAGCTATCGGCCACATAATCGATGCGGGGCTTGTCGGACGCCTTCCCTCCGCTGATTCCTTGAGCCCCGTTGAGCTTCCAGAGCAATGCTGTCTCGGCACAGGCCACATGAGAAAAGAGCACGATGTTGCTACCAGGAGGATTCTGAACGGATTTGAAAATGACACCGTCGATGCGTGGTTTGCAGCAGGTTGCCAGGTATTCAGCAATGATTTGAGAGGTCAGATATTCTGCCTCCGCTCCCGGGAGCACAGGGATCGTAATCTCATTATGGAGATATCTCAGAAGCTCCCTACGTCCCGATTTGACGTAGTACCCCTGGTCGAAGAAGCTGGGCTCAGGCCCTAAGTCAGCTTTTTCAATACGTTTGAAATCCAGCACCCTGATCTCATCATTCAACCGGAACTCGCCGCTGACAACAGTGCATCCCACCGGTGGACGCAGCTCAGATATACAGGTCTCACGATCCAAAGCCCCATAAAACACGGGCACCCCGGCCGCGTTCATTCTGCCCCCGCTCGCTTTCTGCTTTGGTGGAGCGGCTAGATTGCGCGATGGATTACGCGTAATTTCCTCTTGGCTTTCGAACGTCATACAGGAGCGCGCGCGGAAAATTGCAGGCGAGTTGTCTGGTGTGAAAACCCGTACCACAGCACGCTCATCAGATCCCACCGAGTAGCCGTGTACGCCTTCGAAAAGCCAGTCCAAAAACTGTTTCGCGTCCTCGTTGAAGAAGCGGCTTTTGTGACGAATCCCCTCCTGAAACTCTCCCCATTTCTGGCCGAGGTGATGACGCGGAAGCTCCTTTCTAAAGTAACCCTATCATTGCTGAAGGCCTTTAGGTTAGCGCACACCGCTGCCACTATCGGCGCCTCTTCGGTGGTTCGGAAAATGTGGCTGGCCCAAAACTCAATGCGTTTGCCTAGCGTGGTTTCGACGCTACCGTCTTTCATCACCGTGCGGTGAAGATCGGGTACACAGATGTAATCGTGAAGGATGGCCTCCACGCGAGATACGATTTGATCAATCGGAAAGCACTTGCGCTTCACAGCGCACAGACTGCAGCAGGTGGAAATCCCCTTGCGCCGGATTACCCCGCCCAGGAACAAATCCGTTGCGCATTTGAAGCAAATATTCTGATCAGCCATTGCGACCTCTGCTCTGCGGATGATAGCTAAGTACCACCACCCGTGAAAAAGGTGCATGATCGCTGATGCATCAGGCGTCTCCAATGGCAGATCGGCCTTCCGCTTGCACGCCTGCCGTACAGAACCGCAAATAACTGGCGAACGTCAAAAGGACAAGGCACACCATGAGCTCGGTCAAGGATCACTTTTTCGAGGTTCAGCAGGACAATTGCATCGCTTGGATTCGGGAGCAGTACGGGATCGAAATCGATCCAGATGAAGACCCAGACACCTGGGAGCAGCTAGCGGGAGAATACTCATCAATGCTTGATGCCCAAGAGGATGAATACGAATGGTTGAATCGCCATACACCCAGCGAGTTCTTCTGTCAGTTCTCGCAGGAGCTAGGCACAGCATCGGGGCTGATGATGATTGCTACCAACCGTAGCCATGCCGACACACTCAACAAACTCGTCTACGCCCACACAGTCACACTTTTAGAAGCTTTGATCAGCTCGGTTGTGCGTCACCTGATCGTGAAAGACACGCAGCTTCTGACCAACCTCCTCGCTGGCTATGGAAAATTGAGTAGCAAGACCATTACGCTCAAGGAGATCGCCGAGCAACCTAAGGCACTTGAGAGTATGGCTCAACAGACCTTGTCCGAGCTGACATTCCACAACGTCGCGACAGTAAAGCAAGTTCTGGACGCCATGTTCGGCCGACACATGACTGGTCTAGACCTGGCTTCAATCGGGCGTATTTGCAACACCCGCCACGATATCGTTCATCGCAATGGAAAGACCGTTCGTGACGAACCGATAGAGCTCGAGCAAAAGCAGGTAACCGAAGCAATCAGCACCATTCGCAGCTTTGCAGATGACCTGCAGCGCCGGATCAACGACGCGCTGGATGAGCGAGCGGAAGACTTCTGAACGGGTGCTCAAGAGTGCACCCGTATCAACCGGCGGCTCCAATCAATCCATAGAAGCGTGATGCGCAATCACGTCATCTGTATGGACTCTCACTAAAGCTGCGTTCTCGCCGCCTTATCCTGTTCCCAATGGGTGATATCTGGAATCTCGTCAACGCCGTCAGACCCAAGCATCAAGGTCTGGCGGGGGAACAAGTCCATGAGGTTCGGTATCCGAGCGAAATCCTGCACGGTCTCAGCCCACTCGTAGTTTTCCTCGAATGGGTAGTAATTGACCGCGTGCACGAATACCCCAAGCACCGTGGTTTCAGACGCATCGTATGCTGAAATGTTGTCGATATTTTTCCCCCGGCGCAGCTCTTCAATCTGGATACCGTCACGTGTCTCGTACCAGACATGCACTACACCGGCACGGTCATGCGGGATCTGACTGACGCCATCGTTGACCAGGCTCTTGAAGTGCTTGGAACGGGTGGAGAGCGAATCCTCATGGTCGCAGCGCCATTGGGCGGCTACGCAGCTGGCCACATCCTTGACGAACATGTTCAGAATGTCGTGATTGGTACCCGGCCGGATGACACGGCTAGCAACGGTCGCAATACTTCGCTTCTCGTTACTATCGATAAAGCCGAACACCAGCTTCTCTTGCTGCGGGCTGTGGGGGCGGACAGAGAAATCCTTGTAGTGTTGCTTGAGACGCATTTTATCGATAGCGCGGATTTGGGCGGTTATCGAGCCTTCTCTAACCCTCGACCCACCTGCCTTGATTGCAAGGCTGACCACCTTGATCACATCGTCAGCTGTCACCACAGACACCTGCTCATGGAATGTCAGGTCGGCAATGCTCCATGGGGCAGCTTTGAGCATGTGATGGCTCAGCTTTGACCAGATGTCAGCCCAAGCTTGCTCTTCCGCTTGGGAATACTTGGTTTGCTTAATCGAGCGCTTGCACTCTACATAGAATTCTAGGTCTCCGGACTTAACCAGGAGGTCTGGAGATTTTTTCTTCCCGTCGGGCCATGTGATGCTGTTCTCGGGGATAAAGGAAACCTCGTATCCGTTCTTGATGTAGAAAGAGGCCGTCAGCAGCTCAAACAGCCGGGTTTCAGGGTTGTTATTGTTCGCCAGCATGTTGTCGAGAACGTGCTCAACATTCGGCACTTTGCGAAGCTGATCTGCAACGGCACCGATTGCCATGGCGTACGGGTAGATACGTCTGCTGCTATAAGCAGAGTCGCTGAGAGGAAAATCGTGCGACAGGTAGGAAGCCAGAATGTACCAATCGATGTCGTTCTCTGCCGGCATGAAGAGTTGGGGCTCAATCGGTAGCCTGACATCGAAACTCGAATCCTTCTCTCGGATGCGCTTCACGTAGGCAGCTCTGCGCTGCCCCCAAGCTTCGGCTCCAAGCCTATCCACGAGTAGCTTATAGAACGCTTTGATCCTTGCCCGTTCAACCCGACTGACTGCATCCATGGTGGTCTCTCCGTGTGGGGAACACGGAGCATACTCCGGGGTGATGCTAATGTGCCACTTCGTGCGCTGAGGGTAGCGCTCAATGCCGTATCACCTTATCTGAGACCGGACTGACCGTAACACCATGGCACAAACCCTAGCCCCTTCGGGGATGACCGACAGAGACGATGCACGCTTGCCCACCTCGACCTCGTGAGGACGTCCGGTACACCTCTAGCACCACTGCCTATCCAGTAACGCAGTCGCGGCTAAGGCTGCAGCAAGTGGATACTGCTCTATCACATCGCGTGTTAGCATTATCGAGTGATGGCATTAAGCAATCATTCATTTTATACCTGGAGCGCATGGGCATGGAAGAGCAATCAACGGGGCAGGTCATCCAGCTGTTCGGAGATAACGAGCTGGTGGAACACATCCATCAAGACAATTTCTTAGGCCCCCAAAAGACCTTCCTTTCGCCCTACCTCCATTGGTCGCTCGATGGCGAGGAAAAATGGGCTGAATCGCCCCTGGTTTCGTAGACACCTCCAAGCCTCATAATGAGGCCCAAATAGGAGGTGCCATGAGTCGTCAGCGTTACCCTGAAGAATTCAAGATCGAAGCGGTCAAGCAAGTGACCGAGAAAGGCAAGCCTGTCGCTGAGGTCGCCCAGCGCCTGGGCATGTCCGTGCACAGCCTTTACGCCTGGATCAAGGTCTACAGCAAGCCCCAAGAGCAGCGTCAGCAAGACAATGATCAGCAGGCTGAACTGCGCAAGCTGCGCGCTGAACTCAAGCGCGTGACGGAAGAGCGAGACATCTTAAAGAAGGCCGCCGCGTACTTTGCCAAGGAGTGCGGCTGAAGTACGCCTTCATCAAGAAGCACTCGACGGATTACCCGGTGCGGCGCCTTTGCCAAACCCTCAAGGTGCATCCCAGCGGCTACTACGCTTGGTTGGCGGAGCCTCAATCTGCCCGAGCAAAAGAAGATCATCGTCTGCTTGGTTTGATCAAACATGCTTGGCTCGAAAGCGGAGGTGTGTACGGCTATCGCAAAATTCATGGTGACCTGCGTGAGCTGGGAGAGACATGCGGGCGAAATCGAGTCGGTCGTTTGATGCAAGCAGAGGGGTTGCGTTCGCAAACGGGTTATCGCCGTCGTCCTGGGTTTTATGGCGGAAAACCAACCGTGGCCTCGCCCAACCACCTTGCCCGGCAGTTCAAGGTCAGCGAGCCGAACAAGGTCTGGGTGACCGATATCACTTACATCCGCACCTATGAAGGATGGCTTTATCTGGCGGTAGTGCTGGATCTCTTCTCACGCCAAGTAATTGGTTGGTCAATGAAGCCAAGGATGAGCAGCGACCTTGCTATCGACGCGATGCTGATGGCCGTTTGGCGACGCAAGCCACAGCAGCAAGTGATGATTCACTCAGACCAAGGCAGTCAGTTCAGTAGCTCAGATTGGCAAAGCTTCCTTAAGGCCAACAATGTGGTCAGCAGCATGAGCCGACGGGGAAACTGCCACGACAATGCCGTAGCCGAGAGCTTTTTCCAGCTTTTGAAGCGGGAACGGGTTCGACGAAAGACCTACGCGACACGTGACGAAGCCCGGAGTGATATTTTCGATTACATCGAGATGTTCTATAACCCAAAACGTCGACACAGCAGTGCTATGCAGCTGTCTCCAGTAGAGTATGAGAAACGCTATTTCCTGAGCTTGGAGAGTGTCTAGGAAACCAGGGGCGATTCAGATACGTGTTTCCGTTGATGTCTCAGGCGAAATCCTCGAGGGCTGGATTGCTCGACGGTATACTGTGGCAATAGACATTCCGAAGAAGTGATAGGGCTCATGGCCAGAAGCGCCAACCGTATCACCAGAATGAAAACGAGAAGCCCGGCACTGAGACCGGGCTTGCTTCGAGCCGGAGACGTCGAGTGTCATGCTCAAGCAGCTTGCAACACCGCTCAGACACGCAGCCTCAGCTGATGACTCCGGCTGCCTACCCTCCCAGATGACTCCAATCGCCCTAGGCTGAAATGATTCATCTACGCAATCGAGTGTAGCTACTACGAGCCCGCGAAAAATGGAGAATTGACCCTAGAATCAACGTGTCGCCAACTCTCCATAGATCAGACCAGTAAGCAGATAGCCTTTACTAGATTTTTCCGCCTGGCCACTTGCATTTGCGATGGCGTTAAGCCATATAAACAAAAAAGAATGCAGGGATAGCCGCTCATGAAACTAGTAGCTTTGATTGTAGCGACAGTGTGTTTGCTTAACGGGTGCTCACTTATTAATCCTTACGATACTTGGGGAGAACGTGGCTACGTCTGGTGTAACGATCGATATCTAAAGCATCGTAACTGGGATGAAGCAACCGAGAATGCCGCAACAAAAGGCTATATCTACGGCCTAGCGGCTGCGCTTGTCCTTCAGGGTGACCGCTCTGACAAGGTATCTCGGGCCCACTGGTTCACTCAACCTTCAAATCTCATGCCGCTTGAACCTCCTGGGAAACGAGACTGGTCAGGGTTTGAAGCTGCGACGTTTGTGCACAGGCCGCGTGATTCCAGCAAGCCTGAAGAAATCATCATCGCTTTTACTGGCTCGAACGACTATCGAGATTGGGCAACGAATTTTGACCCATTTGCTACCCGACAGTATGACCTAGCAATCGAGTACACAAAAAAGCAATTGAGTGATCCTCGAGTCAAAGGGAAGAGAGTTGTGCTAACTGGCATATCTCTAGGTGGGGCGCTCGCTGTGCACGTTCTCAAGGTTTCCGGGCTGGAGCCTTTCATCAGTGAGGTGTGGGCAATCAACCCGAGTCCTAAAATTTACTCGAAACTAGCTGCCAGCGAGTCCATGAAGAAAAAGACTTGGCTTGCCTATTCAAGCGGCGAAGCACTCAACGCGCTGAGGTCGCCTTGGTTTAGCTGGCTGCCGACCATGGGCACAATTGAGCCTGGCAAAGGTCAGACGGCAGTTTTCGAACTCGTGGACTCTAATGGGATTTACGCCCATTACCGTTGGGGTGCTGCGCGGCAGATGTTATGGATTGCAGACTATCACCTATCCAAAGGACATAAGGATCAATGGACGGAGCCGCTTGAAATTATCGCGCATAGCTGCTTCCGTTCTTGCCTGACCCAAGATAAATCCAAGATTCCTCTCAGACCACTTCTTCAGCCCACAGCACCGCTAAGTTCCGGATACTTTCCGCATGCTTATAGCTGTGAACTCGAAGACTAACCCCGTTGGCATCTGGCCGGAAACCTCCCGGCCTTTTTCACAGGTGCAGGCCTGTCAAAGCCTTATGACTCTAGACGACTGCAGTGACACCTCACCTGCTTCCGCCACACCTAAGGATGGTCTGAAATAGCCGGATATTTTCCGGCTATCGAGCGGTAAGCAGTTCAAAAAACGACCCACGTCAGGATTTGATCAATCCTCTTCGATTTTTCAAGCTCATCGGCTACTGCAAACCACTGCGCAGCAGCCATTTCCTGTATTACACGCGAACCTCTCCTGCGTTCGACAGCAAATGTCGGCGTGCCGTAACCGTCCGGCCAACTCACCTTCCTGACCCCGACGCCAAAGGCGATGGTGTCCACCTAATTTAAGTGGACACCATTTCTAGCCTTTTAAGCGGGTCTTTCCATGCAGTCACAACGCCGTTCCTATTCAAAATCCTTCAAGGCCCAAGTTGTCCAAGAGTGCGCCCAGCCCGGCGCATCGATTGCCAGCGTCGCGCAGAAGCACAGCCTTAACGCGAACCTCGTACATAAATGGATTAGGGTACTCACGAACAAAACTATGGCGCTGCAACCTGCTTTCATTCCAGTGCCCTTGCCGCTAGCCGGAGGACATTCGCAGGCAGCTTCATCAAGTATCTGCATTGAAATCCAGCACCCGCGTGGCACCGTCAAAGTGAACTGGCCGACCGAAAGCGCTGTCGCCTGTGCCACCTTTCTGCGAGACCTGTTGGAATGATTCGGATCGATGCCATCTGGCTTGCCACCGAGCCTATGGACATGCGCGCCGGTACCGAGACCGCGCTGGCCAGGGTGATCGCGGTGTTCGGTGTGGCGAAGCCGCACTGCGCATACCTCTTCGCTAATCGCCGTGCCAACCGAATGAAAGTCTTGGTGCATGACGGTGTGGGCATTTGGCTGGCAGCGCGACGATTGAACCAAGGCAAGTTTCATTGGCCCGGCATCCGTCACGGATCGGAAGTCGAACTCGATAACGAGCAACTTCAAGCCTTGGTACTGGGTTTGCCGTGGCAGCGGGTCGGCGCAGGCAGCGCGATCACAGTGCTTTAGCCCCTGCCATTAGCCCATCGGTTTATCGCTGTTGACGACCTGCTCTGACACAATCAGCGGCATGACTTCCTCGCCCAATCTCGACCAGATGACACCGGAACAGCTGCGCGGCTTGGCCGAACAGGCTATGCAGTTGCTGTCCCAGGTCGACTCCATGAGCCAGAAAATCCAACGCCTCGAAACGGTCAACGAGCAACTGGCTCATGAAATCGCCATCCTCAAGCGACACAAGTTCGCCAAGCGCAGCGAGCAACTGAGCCCCGACCAAGGCAGTCTGCTTGATGATCTGCTCGATACCGATATCGCAGCTATCGAAGCCGAGCTGAAGGCAGCCAATCCGCCGGCCGCACCGGCCGAGCCACGTCATAAGCCCAAGCGTGCACCACTGCCGCCGCAGTTTCCGCGAACCGTGATCCGTCACGAACCAGAGAATACTCAGTGCGTGTGCGGCTGCCAGCTTCAGCGAATCGGCGAAGACGTCAGCGAGAAGCTCGATTACACTCCGGGCGTGTTCACAGTTGAGCGGCATGTGCGTGGAAAATGGACGTGCCGTCAGTGTGAAACACTGATCCAGGCGCCTGTACCGGCCCAAGTGATCGACAAGGGCATCCCGACCGCAGGCCTTTTGGCCCACGTGATGGTGGCGAAGTTCGCCGACCATTTACCGCTGTACCGGCAGGAGAAGATTTTTGGTCGGGCCGGACTGCCCATCGCCCGTTCGACACTGGCGCAATGGATCGGACAGACCGGTGTGCAGCTCCAGCCTCTGGTCGATGCGCTGCGTGAGCATGTGTTGGCCCAGGGCGTGATCCACGCCGATGAGACCCCGGTTCAGATGCTCGCACCAGGCGAAAAGAAAACCCACCGCGCTTACGTGTGGGCCTATAGCACCACGCCTTTCTCGGCCCTAAAGGCCGTGGTCTACGACTTCAGCCCCAGCCGTGCCGGCGAACATGCGCGTAACTTCCTGGGCACGTGGAACGGTAAGCTGGTCTGCGATGACTTCGCCGGCTACAAGGCCAGCTTCGAGCTGGGCATCACCGAAATCGGCTGCATGGCCCATGCACGCCGCAAATTCTTCGACCTGCATGCAGCCAATAAAAGCCAGTTGGCGGAGCAGGCGCTTCACTCGATTGGCGGGTTGTATGAAGTCGAGCGACACGCCAAGGAAATGAGCGACGAAGCCCGCTGGCGATTACGTCAGGAAACAGCGGTGCCCATCGCTGAAAAACTGCATGAGTGGATGTTGGCCCAACGCGAACTTGTGCCCGAGGGTTCGGCCACGGCCAAGGCCCTGGATTACAGCCTTAAACGCTGGGTAGCGCTGACGCGCTACCTGGAAGATGGTGCTGTGCCCATCGACAATAACCAGATCGAGAATTTGATCCGGCCGTGGGCGCTTGGGCGCTCGAACTGGTTATTTGCCGGGTCGCTGCGCAGTGGAAAAAGGGCGGCGGCAATCATGAGCCTGATCCAGTCGGCGCGTATGAATGGGCACGATCCGTATGCCTATCTCAAGGATGTACTGATGCGGCTTCCGACACAGCGGGCGAGCGAAATCACGCAATTACTCCCGCAGCATTGGATGCTTGCCTGAGGCAGGCTAAGTGGACTTCGCCAAATAGTCAGCTCAAAGGCTGATTGGCATCAACAATTCGGAAGCGACTTTTCTCAGCATGTAGGTTTCGCGCAGAATTGACTGCCCCATCGAAGACTCGTGACGCTGCATGACGGCTTCATTGTGTGCGATGGCTTCATGCAGGTTGATCCAGACAGGCCGCATACCATTAGCGATTTCGTGGCTTTCCATTCTCACCGGCTCTAGCTGGGGCGCTACTTCGCATTGATAAAAATGCGAGGTCATGTGCATCAGATCGTACTGTGGCTTTTGGTAGGGCCGGTACTCCTCGATGTAACCGTAGTGCTGGAGCACCTGTATTTCACGAGCACCAGTCTCTTCCTCAAGCTCACGCTTCAGGCCTGCGACAATGTCCTCGTCACCATCAAGGCCGCCTCCAGGAAAGCTGAAATCGTTATAGCGCTCGGTGAACAGCAACAGGATCTGTTCACCCCGCATCACGATGCCGCGAGCTGCATGTCGACGGAATACTCTGCCCTGCTTGGATTTCAGCTCGGGGTGAACAATTTCAGTTATGAGTTGCATGTGGTCTCGTAGCGGCAAGATCAGTTAGTCATCGTCCAGGGTGGCCACGGTATTTCCTCAGTTCTGGAAATACTGTGGCCAGTGGAACTGGCTCAGCGAAGCAGCAATAAGGGTACAGTGGATGTACGCAGCATCGTCGTGGTCGTGCTGCCTATCAGAAACTGCCTGATGCGTGAGTGCCCGTACGCCCCCATGACCAAGAGGTCAATGCCGTGCTCTGCCTGATACGCATGCAGTGTGGACTCTACTTCGCCTGGGCGGATCTCGGAATGCACCAGCGAGCCGGAAGACGCAAGCGTGGTTCGTGCCTTCTCCAGCGCGTTCTGGTTGTCTTCAGAATCCGTTCCAACCATGACGATATGAATTGGCAGGCCTTCGCACAGCGGGCTTGAAGCAAGCATCTGTAAGGTCTTGTGGCCTGTTGCGCTGCCGTCAAATGCCACCATGACCGTTTCAGGTTTCCTGAAATGGCTGGTTGTAATCAGGGTGGGGCGGTGGATAGTTCGGACTATCGCTTCAATCTGGCTGCCAAGACTTTGGGCACTGCGCGTGCTGTCCTCACCGACTCTTCCAATCACCAGTAACCGAATATCGTCTTGGAGATCGCTCAGGCTCTCGACGAGATGGCCATGGCGCTGCTTCATATCAGGTGACATGGCGCCAGAGTGAACTGTTCGCTCGCGAGCTTTTTCAAGCATGTGCTGCCCATGCTCCAACGCCAGTTTTGCCCGCTGCGCATCCAGCATGGCCAACTCTTCCAGCAGATGTTCTCTGCTACCGAGACCGATATTGCCGCTGAGGTCAGCGGATGCAGGATATTTCTCCTTATCCAGCACATGAAGCAAGGTCAGGGGAGCGCTGAGTCGTTGCGAGGCCCATGCTGCGTAATCGCAGACCGCCAATGAGGATTGTGAGTTATCAATGCATGCCATTACGCGGGTCATTGTCGTTCTCCTTAGTGGCTCATGAGCTTGTCGATGGCACCGGGTTTGTCATGCACGCCGAAGCGGTCAACGATTGTCGCGCTGGCTTCATTGAGACCGAGCACTTCAACCTCAGCGCCTTCGCGTCGGAACTTGATCACGACCTTATCCAGCGCTGCGACGGCGGTGATATCCCAGAAATGCGCCTGTGTGAGATCGATGGTGACCTTGTTGAGCGCCTCCTTGAAGTCAAAAACCTCAGTGAACTTGTCCGCAGAGCTAAAGAACACCTGGCCCACGACGCGGTAAGTCCGATGCGATTTCGTCTCTTCAAGAGTGCTCTTGATATCCAGGTAGTGCCCGACCTTGTTTGCGAAGAACAGGGAGGCCAGCAGCACACCTACCAGTACGCCGTAAGCCAGATTGTGAGTGGCCACGACGACCACGACGGTCGCCACCATGACGAGGTTGGTCGACAGCGGATGCTCTTTCAGATTACGCAAGGAATCCCAGCTAAAGGTGCCGATGGACACCATGATCATCACAGCCACGAGTGCCGCCATAGGGATTTTGGAGAGCCATTCGCCAAGAAATACCACCATCAGCAGCAGGAAAACGCCGGCACACAATGTCGAGAGACGGGTGCGGCCACCAGATTTCACGTTGATGATCGACTGGCCGATCATGGCGCAACCTGCCATGCCGCCAAGCATGCCGGCAGCGATGTTGGCCACACCCTGGCCTTTGCACTCGCGGTTTTTGTTGCTGGTGGTGTCGGTAAGGTCGTCGACGATGGTCGCGGTCATCATTGATTCGAGTAGACCCACTACTGCCAACGCAGCCGAGTACGGGAAAATGATGCGCAGGGTTTCAAAATTCAGCGGAACTTCAGGCCAGAGGAAGATCGGGAGCGTATCAGGCAGTTGGCCCATGTCACCGACGGTGCGGATATCCAAACCGAGGTAAATGGCGATGGCAGTCAGCGTCAGAATGCACACCAATGGAGAGGGAATCACCTTGCCGATTTTCGGTACATACGGGAACAGGTAGATGATTCCCAGGCCCGCAGCGGTCATGGCATAGACATGCCAGGTGACATTGGTCAGCTCAGGCAATTGCGCCATAAAAATCAGAATCGCTAATGCGTTTACGAAGCCGGTGACTACCGAGCGTGAAACAAAGCGCATCAACGAGCCGAGCTTCAGGTAGCCGGCAAGGATTTGAAGTACGCCACATAGTAGCGTCGCGGCCAGCAGGTACTGGAGTCCATGCTCTTTTACCAGCGTAACCATCAGCAGTGCCATGGCGCCTGTCGCCGCCGAGATCATTCCGGGGCGCCCGCCGACAAAGGCGATGACAGCGCAGATACAGAAGGAGGCGTAGAGACCGACTTTGGGATCTACCCCGGCGATGATGGAAAAGGCGATGGCTTCCGGGATCAGCGCGAGTGCGACCACCAGCCCCGCGAGCACGTCGGCACGGACGTTGGAAAACCACGTTTGTCTAAGTTTTTGCAGCATATAAATATCCAAGGCAAAGCATCGCGCACGCCAAGGGAGTGGCGAGCGAATCGATACAAATTCAAATTTTGAGGATTTTTTGCTGTGTGCTTAAGGTGTAAAACCAGGCGTACAGCAGTGAGCACCCGCGAGCGAGGCTAGCGGAAGCAGGTTGTTGCGAGGGGGCGTAGCGCTAAGGCGGCGTAGGCTGCCAGTAGATCGTTTGGAGTACAGTCATGCTGATGTTCCTGTAGCTCAAGGGGTATGCGGAGCCGAAGTATACAATGAAGCCATCGTCGATTGCGACCCGCTGGCAGGCTCTGCATGACCTACGTCAGATACAGGCTTATTCAATGGGTATACCTGCGGGCAAGGCTTTGTTTTCCACCCGTTCTTGTCCGAGCTGGTCTGTGTGCTGAGGGGTGAGTTGGCCAGACGGTTACGGCGTGCCATCCATAGGTTCGACAGGGCGAACAATGTCACCATCTGTACGGTGTTTTTGATCAGGCCACGGAATCGCACCTTCGTATAACCGAACTGGCGCTTGATCACTCGGAACGGGTGTTCGACCTTGGCTCGAACCTGAGCCTTGGCCTTCTCGATCTTGCGTGTCGCTTTGTACAGGGCACTGCGTTTTCCATGCTTTTTGTAAGTGCTGCGTCGGGCTGCAATCTGCCAGATGACCTCGCGTTCCGCGTGCTCTTCGCGCTTCTCGGCCCCGGTGTAACCCGCATCGGCGCAGACCACGTTTTCCTCACCGTGCAGCAGTTTGTCGACCTGCGTGACGTCCGCGACATTGGCCGCCGTGACTACCACGCTGTGCACGAGGCCCGACTCATCATCGACACCGATATGGGCTTTGGCCCCGAAGTAATACTGATTGCCTTTCTTCGTCTGGTGCATCTCAGGATCGCGCTTGCCCTCCTTGTTCTTGGTCGAGCTGGGGGCATGAATCAGGGTGGCATCGACGATGGTGCCCTGACGTAACGACAGGCCGCGGTCGCCCAGATAGTCATTGATGACACCGAGAATTCCTGTCGCCAGGTCGTGTTTTTCCAGCAGACGACGGAAATTGAGAATGGTGGTTTCGTCCGGGATTCGCTCAAGACCCAGCCCCGCAAACTGACGCAGAATGGTCGTCTCATACAAAGCCTCTTCCATCGCCGGATCGCTGTAGCCGAACCAGTTCTGCATCAGATGTACACGCAGCATCGCCATCAATGGGTAGGCCGGACGACCACCTTCACCCTTTGGATAATGCGGCTCGATCAGGGCAATCAAACCCTTCCAGGGCACCACCTGATCCATCTCGATCAGGAATAACTCCTTACGGGTCTGCTTGCGCTTGCCGGCGTACTCGGCGTCAGCGAAGGACATCTGTTTCATCATCGAAAAGCTCGGCGACTGGTATCCGGAGATTCTGCCAAATCAGGCAGTCTTTTTCAGAGTTTCCCTAAGGAAACTCCGAACAAGTTGCTCATCAGTCGGAAATGGGCGGCTTAGGGATGCCGAAAAGCCCGCTTTTCAGTCGCTGATTATTGGATAACCAAGGCAAAGCCTTGGTTATCTGGACTCACGGGCGCACCTCTCCCGCAGCAGGCAATAATTGCCGGCGCACCATCCACAGATTCGACAGGGCAAACAGCGTGGTCAGTTGCGCCGTGTTCTTGGCCAAGCCGCGAAAACGAGTCTTTACATAGCCGAACTGGCGTTTGATCACCCGGAACGGGTGCTCCACCTTCGCACGCACTTGCGCCTTGGCCTTTTCGATCTTGCGCTTGGCTTGGTAGAGCACGCTGCGTTTGTTCAAGTGTTTGTAGGTGCTGCGGCGGGCAGCGACCTGCCATATCACCTGCCGTCCCTCGTGTTCTGGCCGCTTTTCCACGCCTGTGTAACCCGCATCCGCACACACGACATTCTCTTCGCCATGCAATAGCTGAGCGACCTCCGTCACGTCAGCTACGTTCGCGGCGGTGCCATGAACGTGATGCACCAGACCCGATTCAGCATCCGCGCCGATGTGGGTCTTCATGCCGAAATAGTACTGGTTGCCCTTCTTCGTTTGATGCATTTCAGGATCGCGCTTGCCTTCCTTGTTCTTGGTCGAACTGGGCGCGTGGATGATGGTAGCGTCGACAATGGTGCCCTGGCGCAACGACAGGCCCTTGTCTTGCAGGTAATTGTTGATGGTTTCCAGAATGCCGGCTGCCAACTGATGCTTCTCCAGCAGGTGCCGGAAGTTCATGATCGTCGTGTCTTCGGGGATCGGAGCGCTGAGCGTCAGACGAGCGAACTGGCGCATCGAAGTGATCTCGTACAGCGCCTCTTCCATGGCGGGATCGCTCAAAGAGAACCAATTCTGCAGCAGGTGAATGCGCAGCATGGTTTCCAGAGGATAAGGCTTGCGGCCACCGCCAGCCTTTGGGTAGTGAGGCTCGATCAACGCCACCAGTCCACTCCACGGAACCACCTGTTCCATCTCGGCCAGGAAACGCTCGCGACGGGTTTGCTTGCGCTTGCCGGCGTACTCGAAATCGGAAAAGCTCATCTGACTCATGGGATGGCGGACTTGTAGAAGGCAGTTGGACGGAGGGCTATTTCAGCACAGGTCAGATGGCCTGTGCTGACTTGATCGGAGAATCCCTAAAAGCGTTCGCTTCAGCTCTGACATCGCTGAGATACCTAGATTGCTACCAGTACAATCACCATCGCTGAAACCTGATGTTCAGACAGCTCCGGCGAAAGCAACTGATGGTTTAGCAAGAGTCACCACGGTGAAATCGACTGGATGATTTCGGTGATTTGCCTCCAGTAGCGGAGCAGCAAATAACCGCTGATGACAACTGCCTCTGGGAATGCGATGTAAGCCACAATGGGGTTCACAAACCTGTCGTCGATGCCGAGTACGAGCAGCATTCCGAGGCTCAGGATCGCGCACGGTATGAAAACGAGCGCCAGCACAGTGAAAGCCACGCTCACCACATAGATCAACTCCATCAACGTCCTGAACACCAGGTGTTGCTCCTTGAAATGCGTCGTTCGCCGGCGACAGATCTGATTGCTACATCACCCTACTGGATTTTACATCGGCACGTAGCCCCTGCGGGGATTGACGATTTGATTGAGCATCGCGGAGGCCCACCCACAGAGCGGAGCACCAGTCAGCGTAGGCGAATTGATTGCCCTCTGGCAGTTGTAGACCGGGCTGCGTCGCTCCACCAGACAGGGTCTCAGCGCATCGGGCCTGCGGCTAGAGCTCGCCCTCAGGCGCAACGAAGAAACCTCCGCGAACGGAGGCCTCTCCGGATATGCGGCCTTACTTGGCGAGCCAGGTCTCTACTTCATCCGAACCGTACTGAGCTTTCCACGCTTTCAGCCCACTATGGTTGCCGCCCTTGGTTTCAATTACTTCATCGGTGTGAGGGTTGCGGTACTGCTTCACTTGACGAGGGCGGCGCGGAGCTTTTTCAGCGACGGCCGGAGCAGCAGCACGGCTTTTGGCCTGAGGATCCAGAATATCGATAACGTTACGCAAGCTGTAACCGGCTGATGCTGTCGCTGGGCGAACCCTACAAGGAGGAGCAATGACCAACCTCCATTCGGCAGGTCTCAAGCAGCTGGAGCAACGGCTGAAGCAAGAGATGACCTGGCTTGGATTACCGGCGCCCCAATGGAGCTTTCCCCTCTTCCACCCCGAGGGTGAAGTTCTGGATGTCGCAATCATAGGTGCCGGCATGAGCGGCCTGGCGGTGGCGGCGGCGCTCAAGCTCAAAGGACTGCAACCAACTGTCTTTGATAAGGCACCTGCAGGCTTGGAGGGGCCATGGCTGACTACAGCGCTCATGGAAACACTGCGCTCGCCTAAAAACGTTGTCGGCCCGGCTTTGGATCTACCATCACTCACGTTTGCCGCCTGGTACCAGGCGCAATACGGGATTGAGGCCTGGGACGACCTCGACAAAATCTCACGTCAAGAGTGGGCTCGATATCTTCACTGGTACCGCGACGTGATGGACATCGAAGTCCGCAGCGAACATGAAGTGCTGGAGGTACTACCGCGCGATGATAAGACCGTTGAGCTGATCATCTTCCACGCGGGAAATACCCGGCGATACCTCACTCGCCGAGTGATTTTGGCCCTTGGCCTCGAAGGCTTTGGTCGTCCGGACATTCCCTCTTGGGTCGATGACCTTCCACGAAATCTGTGGACGCATTCGATTGAAGCCCTGGACTATTCAACACTACGAGGAAAGCGAGTCGCCGTCGTGGGTGCAAGCGCAGCTGCCATGGATTGCGCGGCAACAGCGCTAGAGTCCGATGCAGAAGCCGTGGAGTTGCTGATTCGTCGCCCAACCATCCCTCACCTTAACCGGGCAAAAGGAGCCGGCAGCGCAGGGCTCACGCATGCCTACAGGCAACTTCCAGACGCATGGAAATGGCGCCTGTCCTACACCATTGCAAAGGCACAGATCGCCCCGCCGCGCGGCAGTACGCTTAGAGTCACAAGGCATCAAAACGTATTCATCAATACGGGATGTCCGGTCACAGCCGTACGTGAAGAAGCCAATGCAGTGACGCTTACGACCCCTAAAGGCGAGTTTGTGGTGGATCACCTCATCCTCGCCACAGGCTTCCGCCTCGATTGGGCCAAACACACAGCTTATGCATCGTTCGCGAACGAGCTTCTGCTTTGGCGTCATCGATTCACGCCATCGTCAGACGAAGCCAATGATGCGCTGGGCGAACATCCGTATCTCGGGTCGGGCTTCGAATTTCAGTCGCGTGCGCCCGACGCAGTTCCCGGGCTGGATCGCATCCACTGCTTCTGCTTGGCCTCAACCCTCAGTATGGGACACGTGATTGGCGCGATCCCAAACACGGGTTTGGGCGCCAAGCAACTCGCCGAAATCATTGCCGGCAAACTGTACCAGGAAGACGAAGCCCAACATTTCCAGAAGATTCTCGACTACGAAGAGCCAGAGCTCTTTGGGGACGAATGGATACCTGCCCTCCCCCCGAGCCTGCGTAATCAGAGCAGTAACTAATGGAGAAATTTATGACTCTGCCTCAAAGCAGTCTACCCTTGGCCATTGTGACCGGGGGTACCAGCGGTATAGGCCTCGCCATCGTCAAAGACCTCGCCCGAGATCATCATGTCCTGGCTTTGGGTCGGGATCCACAACGCATCGCTCAAATCACCGGTCTGAAAAACATCACGCCCGTGGCTGTTGATCTCGTCGATCACGAGTCATTGGCTCAGCTCGTAGCCCCACTGGAAAAAATCAGTGTCCTCGTACACTGTGCAGCAATTTCAGAGAAATTCACCACGGCAGAAGCATCACCCAATGATTGGCGAAGACACATGGAGATCAATCTAATTGCACCCGCCGAGCTGAGCCGCCTTTCCCTGCCCGCGTTGCGCCGAGCGGAGGGCCAAGTGATCTTCATCAGCTCAGGCGCCGGAATTCGTTCAATTCCCGGCCACACGGTCTATTCCGCCAGCAAGCATGCACTACGAGCCCTAGCCGATGGCTTGCGAATTGATGAAGCGAAACATCGGGTGCGTGTTGCCACGGTCGCTCCTGGGCCAACCCAAACGCCGAAAACGGTATCACTGCGTGATGATCCTCAAACCCAGGAACTCTATGAATCTTTCAGCACCCCGGAGTCGATTGCAGCAGGCGTGCGCGTGGTTGTAGATGCGACGGATGATTCTCAGGTAACTGAGGTAGTGGTTCGTCCAAGATTTGAGTGAGATCTAGCAAGGCCTTCTTAATATCAGAGGGCCTTGAAATCCCACCTGAACGGCGAGGGCTTCACCCTTCAAAGCCAGGGTAAGGCGCCCCTCACTGCTTGAGCAAGGTACTTGTTCAAAGCATCGACAGCGCACATATACACCGGATCCGCCAGTGTCGATGCTCGCCTTGTTATTGCCAGTGACCACCACAGCAAGCCGGTTGCGCTAACGCGCCATCCCTGGCGCACCAAATAAAAAGCCCACCTTGATAGGTGGGCCATGCACAACCAATCCAACCGACTGGAGCTAGCTCAATAGGCTTTACCACGAGCCGAAACCGGCCAAAGCGTCTCGACCTTTCCGTTTCGCACACCTACGTACCAGTCATGCACATTGCAGGTCGGATCACAGTGACCGCTCACAAGCTTCAGTTTTTCATTTACCTTCAAAACTTGACCTGGATCCTCTACCACTCCGTGCTCATCGCTGCATTTGATGTACTTCACATCGTCACGGCCATGGACAAAGGGCAGTCCACTGTCGACAGACTGAGCCTTCAGGCCTGCGTCTACGACTGCAAGGTGAGGTTTGGCGTGAGACATGACGCTGGTCAAAATGAACAAAGCATTTTCCCATTCGCCTTGGTCAATGCGCTTGCCTTCGATGTCGCGAATTCGGCCATAATCCGCGTCCATGAAAGCGTAACTGCCACATTGAAGCTCGTTGTAAACCCCGGAGTTACTTTCGAAGTAATAGGATCCAGTCCCTCCTCCGGAGACCAACTCAGGAGTCAGGCCTTCAACTTTCAAGGCCTCAACAGCTTCAGTTACTTGCGCAATGGCAGTAGCAAGCTTCGCTTTGCGATCCTCGTAGCTATCCATGTGCTGCATCGCACCTTGGTACGCTTGGACGCCCTTGAATTCCAGGTTTTGAGCTGCGGCTACAGCCCTCGCGATCTCTACCACGGCGCTGGTAGTGGTTACACCGCACCGCCCGGCCCCACAGTCGATCTCTACCAACACCCCGAGCTGCGTCCCATATTTTTTTGCTGCCGCAGAGAGATCAGCGACGTTTTCTACGTCGTCTACACAGACAGTCACGGTTGATCCGAATTTCGGCAGGCGGGCCAATCGGTCAATTTTCAGCGGATCTCGCACTTCATTTGTGACCAAGATATCGATGATACCGCCGCGTGCAAAAACCTCGGCTTCGGACACCTTCTGGCAGCACACTCCAACAGCACCGCCGAGTTCGATCTGTAAGCGCAGCACATCTACAGACTTATGCATCTTTCCATGAGCACGGTGGCGCATACCATGTGCCTTTGCATAGTCGCCCATCTTCTTGATGTTACGCTCGAGTGCATCCAAATCCAAAATAAGGCATGGTGTTTGGATTTCGCTTTCATCCATCCCTGGGAGAGCAGGAACATCGTAACCAACTTGCAATTCGTTCATATTTGCAGGGGCATTCATTACATTTCTCCTCAGTTCCAGGGAAGCTTATCGATATCGACGTTTCCGCCAGTAACGATAATACCTACGCGTTGACCAGCGAATAATTCTTTGTTTTTCAAAATCACAGCGAGCGGCACCGCACTACTAGGCTCAACTACAATTTTCATTCGCTTCCAAATCAGTTTCATCGCATCAATGATTTCTTCTTCGGTAGCGGTAAAAATGTCGGTTACATGATTGCGGACGAAATGCCATGTCAAATCTTTCAATGGAACCTTTAAACCATCAGCAACAGTCACAGGTGCATCGTCAGCAATGATCTCCCCGGCTCGAAAGCTACGAGCAGCATCGTCGGCATTGAGCGGTTCAGCCGCGTATATCTTGATCTGTGGTGCCAGGTGAGAAAGCGTAAGACACGCACCAGAGACCATACCTCCGCCCCCGATTGGTGCGATTACCGCGTCTAGGCCTTCTACCTGCTCAATCAGCTCCGCCGAACAAGTTGCCTGGCCAGCGATCACCCGCCAGTCGTTGTAGGGGTGTACAAACTCTGCACCGCTTTCAGCGACTACTTGCGAAAAGACCGACTCGCGAGAAGACGTTGAGGGCTCACATTCGACCACAACGCCCCCATACCCTTTGACTGCGTCCTTTTTCGCCTCGGGCGCGGTGCGGGGCATAACCACAGTACAAGGGATACCGCGTCGACCAGCTGCATAAGAGAGGCATGTACCGTGATTGCCGCTGGAGTGAGTAGCAACCCCTTTAGAGGCTTGCTCATCGGACAGTCCAAATACAGCGTTCGAAGCGCCACGAGCTTTAAACGCTCCCGCTTTCTGCAGGTTCTCGCACTTGAAAAAGAGTTCAGCCCCCACCAATCCATTGATGAATTTTGAGGTGAGAACAGGGGTCTTATGGATATAAGGGGCGATCCTTTCCCGTGCTTCGAGCATGTCTTCAATTGTTGGAATGATCATATATCGCACCGCTACTTGGACTATTTTCGGATGGATGGATCAACTGCAACGGCGTCCAACTCGATGAGGAAGCCATGGTGTAGCTCTGGAACTGGAACTACTGAACGAGCAGGCCGTGAATCCCCGAACGCCTTAGCAAACGCAGCGTTGAAAACACCCCACTGGTCAACACCAACGATGTAGGCCGTGACTTTGAGCACGTCAGACGGAGTAGCGCCGGCTGCGCCGAGAATTGCCAAAAAATTCTGCAGAACCTGGCCGACCTGCTCAGCGAAGGGCGCGACCTCATTGACGGCCGGTGTTCCAATTTTAATTGGGAGCTGACCGGAGATATGAATCAAACCACCGCCTTTCACCGCCTGACTGTAATGCCCTAATGGTTGAGGGGCATCATTGGTAGAAACAATCTCGATATCGCTCATTAGAAGCCTCATTTACTCTAAAACAGTTCGGGATTAAAAGTGTGCGATTGGCTGTCTCTTCAATACATCTGATGGGACTGAATCCCACCAAACAATGCGAAGCGGGTTGGAGAAAACGGCGCAATATCAACCGTGGGCGTATCGCCTGACACAAGATCAGAGACCAACATTGCCGTCATTGGAGCGCCTGTCATGCCTAAATGGCCGTGGCCAAACGCATACACCACATGCTGGCAACGGCGGGAGCGTCCTATCACCGGTAGCGAGTCGGGAATGCTAGGACGGAACCCCATCCACTTCGTAATATTCTTCTCTGGCCTCGTCGAGGAAAGACCAGGAAAAAGATTTCTCGCATGTGTATACAGCACGTCTGCTCGCTTCCAGTTTGGAGGTGCTTGAAGACCTGCAAACTCAACAGTTCCCCCGATTCGAAGACCAGTATCCATCGGCGTAGCGATGAATTTGCCCTCAGCATCCGTAGTTGGAATTCGAGGGACTACATGTGGATCACGAATGAGAATGTGATACCCGCGCTCGGTATCAAGGGGGATGTTGTCTCCCAGCGCCTCAGCAAGCGGCTTGGAATAAGCGCCGGCGGCCACGACTGCAGCATCAACGGTCACCGTACCTGAGGTTGTTTCGACGCCACTCAAGGCAGCGCCATTGACGATGAAGCCTGTAGCCCGTGCCGAAACGAACGTCCCACCATTTTCCAAAACCTTCCGGAAAATAGCGTTTACAAGCTCGTGAGGATTGGTCGTATGAGAGTTCTCAGCGATCAACATGCCTTTGGTGAAGGCACGAGAAATATTGGGATCAAACTCATGCAATTCGTCGGCACTCAGCACCTGCGTGGAGACCCCATTAGCGCTCCGAAGCTCCCACCCACCGCGATCTTTTGCGAGCGCTGCATCCGAACGATAAACATACAGGTGCCCCTCATGGCGCAGCAGATGCTCAGCACCGGCCTCCTCCGCCAATGATTTGATCAAAGGCACAGTCGAGCCAATGAGGCTTCGGAGTGCTTGAGCCTGCTCCCAAACCTTGGCACGCTTTCCTGCTAGCAGAAATCGGACTAGCCAAGGCGTTATGTTAGGCAGGTAATTAAACCTAACGGCAAGCGGCCCCATTGGATCCAGCAACCAGTTGGGGACGTTTTTGATCATCCCTGGCATAGACATTGGTACAACGGATGATCCGTTGAAGCAGCCAGCGTTGCCAAACGATGCTCCTTCACCAGGAGGGTTAGGATCTATGATCGTGACTTTGAATCCACGACGCTGAAGCATCAGCGCTGTACATACGCCAACGACTCCCGCGCCTATGACTCCAACATGTTTATCGCTCGAACTCATAATTCGCTCTCACGACGGCAGTGCGAAACCATGCCGCTAGGAATTGATGTATTAGTACTTAGCTGCAGTTACTACCACTTCAACGAGTACACCCGCGCCCAAATCCGAAACACCGATAGTAGCTCGTGCTGGCAAGCAATCAGGACTCAGCCAGGACGTCCACACTTCATTCATTTCAGATTTATTTTTCATGTCTGTGATAAAGAGATTCGCCGACAACAGTCGAGTTTTGTCGCTGCCGGCAGCTGACAGCAATTTATCCAGCTTGCTACAGACCTGCAGCATCTGCTCTCTCATGCCGACGCCATCTACGGCATCTGCAATCACTCCACCCAGGTAAACAACACCATTAAACTCGACTGAGCGATGCATAATCGGTGCTTTATCACGACGTGTAATCATAGTCACTAATCCAACTTATATTGAGGGCGCCTGCTGCGGTAAATTTATTTACACGCCCGCGCCAGACTTACAATTGAAACCAACCCTATATCGCAACGGCTTTCAGCTCACGAACATAATATTTGGACATATTATCCCGGCAGTCAAATGCCAATATGAGCCCCTGCGATTACAGAATGTTATACCCCGACAATCGGAAGACTTGAGCTTATGCATTAGGCCGGCCTAGCCGGCTAAAGGATAGCCCCAGGCATCCACAGAAAAACTGCGCAAGGTTAACCCTCCTTCTATAGAAGAAGGGCCCGAGACTGAGGCTCAGCCACCTCTAATTAATGCGACAGAATTTTCGACAAGAAGAGTTGCGCACGCTCACTTCGAGGCGTACCGAAAAACTCGTCCTTTTTTGCATCTTCCACAATTTGGCCTTTATCCATGAATATAACTCGATCAGCGACTTTTCGCGCAAATCCCATCTCATGGGTAACAACCATCATTGTCATGCCCTCTTGGGCGAGCTCGACCATAACATCTAGCACTTCGTTGATCATCTCGGGATCAAGAGCAGACGTAGGCTCGTCAAACAACATGCATATCGGATCCATGACCAACGCGCGGGCGATTGCCACTCGCTGCTGCTGTCCACCCGATAGCTGACCAGGGAACTTATGGGCATGGTCTTTTAATCCGACGCGTTCAAGAAGCTTTAGAGCTTTAGCCATTGCCTCATCACGGGATCTGCCGAGAACCTTCACTTGCCCCAAGCAGAGGTTCTCTGAAATCCGAAGATGGGGGAAAAGCTCGAAGTGCTGGAAGACCATTCCCACCCGCGAACGCAGCTTGGCCAGGTTAGTTTTTTTATCGGTAACCTGTATCCCGTCCAGGATTATAGACCCTGCTTGCACCGGCTCTAACGCATTAACACATTTGATAAGCGTCGACTTGCCCGATCCGGAGGGCCCGCAAACCACCACGACCTCACCCTTACGGACGCTGGTTGTACAATCAGTTAAAACCTTGAAGCTCGGGCCATACCATTTACTGATGCCATTAATTTGAATCATTGCCGGGCCAACTGGCTGCTGCAACACTTCGTTTACAACTTGGAGTTTAGAAGTAGCTGGCATTTTAATCACCGTATAATCGCTGTGCGAGCTTCCAGACGCTTGACCAAGCGTGAGGCCACGTATGAAATGAGGAAATATACAACTGCAGCGAAAACATACATCTCCACTAAGCGTACATCGCGCTGCGCAACCTTAGATGCCGCGCCGAGAAAATCGGTTAAAGAGATCACATACACTAGCGATGTGTCCTGAAAGAGAACAATCGTTTGAGTTAGGATCAGTGGAACCATATTCCTAAGCGCCTGAGGCAGTACAACATTTGTCATTACTTGCGTATAACTCAGCCCCACTGCATAGCCAGCTGCCGTCTGGCCATGTGATACAGACTGTATACCAGCCCTCATGATTTCCGAAAAATATGCAGCTTCAAACAGCGTAAACGTAATTAAAGCAGATGCAAACGCACCGACTGCGATTGGTTGTGATGATCCGATCAACCATGCGCCTAGATATGGCACAAGAAAGTAGAACCAGAAAATCACCAAAATTAGCGGAAGTGAGCGCATCAAGTTAACGTACGCCCCAGCGACGGCCGACAAAGTGCTGTGGGAACTCAAGCGCATCAACGCAAGCAGCGTCCCCAGAGCCAAGCCACCAACGGTCGCTAGCACCGTTAGCAACAACGTGAATTGCATGCCCTCCAAGAACAGATACGACAAAGAGCGGGCGATGACATCGAAATCAAAATTGTGAAACATGGTCACCTCCCCACTCTAAAGCCTGGTATGGCCAGCTTTCGTTCAATCGCGCGCATTCCAAATGCAACCAGAATGTTCGTAACCAAGTACAAAACCGTAGCCAATGTGAAAGCCTCGAATACCTGAAAAGTGAACTCCTGCATCGCACGTGTTCTTGCGGTGAGCTCCAACAGACCAATAGTTAGAGCAACGGAAGTATTTTTTACGGTATTTAAAAACTCAGAGGTTAGCGGCGGCAATATAATTCGGAATGCCATCGGCAACAATACGTATCGATAAACCTGTGCGGTAGTTAGCCCTATCGCAGTACCTGCAAACTTCTGTCCTCGCGGTAAAGATCCTAAGCCCGCGCGCAGCTGCTCAGCTACACGAGCTGACATGTAGAAGCCTAGAGCAAACACGGTCGTCCAGAATGGAGCATCAGGAAGATTTTTCAACCAGAGCCCCATTTCTTGTGGCACTAATTCCGGAAGGACAAAGTACCAAAGAAATATTTGCACTAAGAAAGGGATGTTTCGAAACAACTCCACATAACCACTTGCAAATGCTTGCCCTACTTTAGATGGTAATGTCCTCAAAACTCCAACCACCAAGCCTAATACAAGCGCGAGGCACCAGGCGGCGAGAGCGGTAGTGATCGTAACTCTAAGCCCCATCAGAAGCAGATTTAGATACGTCCCCGACCCATCTAGCGACTCTTGAAGAAATACAGACCAATTCCACATGTAGTTCACAAACTAATCCTCCTTTAAGGACAGTTTTAATGACTATTTAGTCACGACCAATCAGTGTTATGGCAGATAGGATGCCGAATCGGCAGAATCGGAAGGTGTCTTGAACGCTTTTGCAAGTGCAGGGCTAAGCTGTACGCCCAAATTCAATCCACGCGGAGGTATAGGTTGGTTAAACCACTTATTATAAATTTCTTGCATCTGAGTGCTTTGATAAAGCTTTGCTGTGGCTTCGTTCACAAAGCCCTTAAACTGCTGATCACCTCGACGGATCATGATTGCGTATGGTTGAGGAGCTGAGAACGCTTCAGAAGAGATGGAGTAGTCTGATGGATTTCGTGAACCCGCCACGAGCGATGCCAGCAGAATATCATCCATTACAAATGCTGAAGCACGACCAGTATCTAGCATCAAAAACGCTTCAGCATGATCGTTCGCTGCGACGATTTTTATACCGAGCTTTTGTGCGACGTTCGTCCTACTCAGCTCCTGGATATTCGCAGTTCCAGATGTAGACACTACGGTTTGACCAGCCAGATCCGCAATTGTATTTAAATTGCTAGATTTTTTTGACACAAATCTATTTGCTGTCAGGAAGTAAGTATTTGCGAATGCAACCTGATTTTGACGTTCAACCGTATTGAATGTCGACCCGCATTCCATGTCCACAGTGCCATTTGCGATAAGAGGAATTCGAGACGCTGAAGTAACAGGATTAAATTTCGTCTGCAGATTTTGAACCTGCAGTTTTTCCTTCAACTCCTCAACGACCTTAAGACAAATATCAACTGCATATCCAACCGGCTTTTGGTTTTCATCAAGATATGAAAACGGTAACGACGAGTCACGGAACCCAATCGTAACCACACCGGTATCTTTAATTTTCTTTAGGGTACCAGTCAATTCTTCAGCGGATACTGCTGTTGAAGCAACCGCAAGGAGCAAGGCGAGGTTGACCGCTTTCTTTAGCATTATAGGTTTCCTCAATATTCTGATATTGGAATTGTTTTATTTTTCGTATTTACCACGTTCCTAAATCAAATTTCTGTAAAACCGCCCGGCCTGCTACCAGACCTCTCCTTGACACTTCTCTGTCGTCCTTGCCCTATAATAAATGCGGTGCGATGATGCTCGTCAAATGCATTATCGCGCCTACTCTATAACGTAATGTTATGGCCTTTACGGAGAGATTCATGCTCAAGCATCGACAAATTGAGGCGTTCCGGGCAATCATCATTGGAGGATCCATGTCCACGGCGGCAGGTATAATGGGCATCACCCAGCCTGCAATCAGTCGGCTTATTAGGGATCTTGAGCATGAGACCCGACTGAACCTGTTCGAGCGTACTGGTGGGCGCCTCATCGCCACAGGCGATGCAATGGCCCTTTACCGAGAGGTCGACAGATCCTTCCAAGGCCTCGAACGCATACTCGATCTTGCACGTGATTTACGTGAAAGGCGTGGTGGTTCGTTACGTGTAGCCGCATTGCCAGGGTTGGCAAATGGCTTCTTACCTTCCTTCGCTGCGCGCTTTCTGGGGTCGCGCCCAAACCTCAACATGTCTCTGCATGGGATGAACTCACACTTTGTGCTTGAGTGGGTCAATAGCGGTCAGTGCGATCTAGGCATTGTCGAGAACACCCAAATGCCAGGTGTGAAAGTGGAGGATTTACCCCCATGCGAAATGGTTGCAGTTCTACCAATTAATCATATATTGGCTGATCGGGATTACCTAACCCCAGAAAACTTCGACTCCGAAGATTTCATATCACTCATCAAACCATCAGTCATGCATGTCATGGTGGATAGCATAATGAGAGATCGAGGCATCATCCGCCGTATAAAGGCAGAAACTCCTTTATCGATGATAGCTTGCGGCATGGTCTCAGCAGGTTTTGGAGTGTCGATTGTCGATCCATTCACGGCAGACAGATATTCCTCATCCCTTGTAATAAAACCTCTCCAACCCGCAATTTCTATCAACTGGAGTATCATCCTCCCCACTCACATCAAGGCTTCCACTATCACGAACGAATTCGTATCTGAATTCAAAGCTGCATTCGGTGAGTTCTTAAACGATTTTAAACCTTTGAAGCTAGGCAGTTAGGGCTCCGTGACAGGCCTGGTTAGCATTACGCTAAAAAGGCATCCAAGCACGCAAAAGGCTGCTGAGCAGCTCTAGGAAGATCCCATCTCGTGGGGAGGCTAGAGGTAGCTCATTGTGAGGCGCTACTCTCCTCTAACGGAGCGCCTCACCCTCGCGCCTGCTACAAGGCTCTACTCTGCGACACAACAGCTAGAGGAGTTTTCCGGTTGAAGATTGGACGCCGAGGCCTCACCCAACATCGGTGACTTTGACCGGGCGCCGCTGCCGATTGGAGCCCCTGAACGCGGAAGCTCACGCTACTGATCTGTTTGAGGCCTATAACACTGCACCAGATGCCAGTGACTGGACTTACCTCTTTGTTGGCCCCTTCCAAAGCGCAGAGCAATACCGCGAGTACGCTGAGGTCGCAGCTAAAAGCACTGACCCTCGCCACTTCACCGTGATCGACTTGGCTACCGGTAAACCTGTCGGAACACTCGCTCTGATGCGCATTGATCCAGCACAGGGGGTGATCGAGGTTGGGAGCGTTACCTTCTCGCCGCTGCTCAAGCAATCAGCGCTTTCGACCGAGGCACAATACCTACTGATGGCCTACGCCTTTGACGAGCTTGGTTACCGCCGTTACGAATGGAAGTGTGATGATCTGAACCTACCTTCCCGCAAGGCAGCAGATCGACTCGGCTTCAAGTACGAGGGCACTTTCCGTCGAGCTGTGGTTTACAAAGGCCGCAACCGAGACACCGCCTGGTACTCGATCATTAAGGAAGAATGGCCTGAAATCAAAGAGGCCTTTAATGCTTGGTTAAGCGCGGATAATTTTGACCAGGATGGTAAGCAGCAACGCTCCCTTACCTCGTTCAGATCAACCAACTGATCTGGTATTTGAGGAATAGTGTCCTGCCCAGAGCTCCGCATCCGTGTAGCTCTGGCATCACGTGTTTTTTATCTGAACCAGATTCAGCTGGTTCCAGCTTCATCATCTGAAATACGGACTTCACCAACCTGTCCGCAGCCCTTGTTATCCAGGATCAACTCGCCATCCGACTCGAGCATGACACCAAGCCACCTAGCACGCTTCATTTCGGACACTTCCATCGTGGAATTCTCTACCCTCCCAAACGCTTCATCAGCAAGGAGGGCTTCTCCCTCTACTTCGAACATCAGGCCGAGCCACCGAGCTCGCTTTATACCTGATACGTGAGCGAAAAAGCAGTTTTCGCAGAGATGCAGTTCGTACTCTTCACCGCTATGAGCTGTCCCGTTACCCCAAGCCGCCTGCAGGGTTCCGAATTGAAGATCGCCATCGCGCCCCCGTGTGGAACACCCACATCCGTCACACGTTACGTCGATAATGTCGTTGGGTTCACCTGGGTGCGACACCTTCAATTTGTACCCCCACGCCTAAGCCGCCTAATCAGGTTTCATTCCATACGCTCAGTGCTTGGCATTCGAATTCTCACGAGCACAGTCACCAGCCCAATCACACACGACATAGACGCTTCGGAGCGTTTGAACTACCAGAAAGCCATGAAGCTCTTGGGAGTCGAGGACGATTGATGTGATGATCGACGATCCATCCTCGAAGCGACGCTCTCGATCGCCGAAAACGATCCCTTTGAGGGATAGCTCACCGGCTCCATATCGCACACTCGACAAGAACCCCGTTATCTCGACCCCAAAGGAACGCTGCTTTGCCTTTGCCACGCTGCTTGGGATGGTGATCGCTGG
The DNA here is from genome assembly GCF_052044625.1 of Pseudomonas sp. 22515. Classification (NCBI taxonomy): domain Bacteria; kingdom Pseudomonadati; phylum Pseudomonadota; class Gammaproteobacteria; order Pseudomonadales; family Pseudomonadaceae; genus Pseudomonas; species Pseudomonas sp. 22515. The sequence goes on along the minus strand of NZ_JBQENN010000001.1, from coordinate 337,424 downwards.
TGTTTCCTCGACTGGACAGCTAGAGAGCGGTACACGGCTTTTGACCATATCAATCTCCTTGTCTGACCGTTACCACCGTTGACCTGAGTGATCCATGGCCGGGCTGTTAGCAGGCGAATGAATGAACGCGTGATAGCCTTGCCATCGCCCATTCCCTAGGAGAACCCTCCTTGAGCACTACCTCGCATACCGGCTATTACGCCTCCCTTGTCCATGCACCCGCTTTCGCCGACGATGCCACCGGCAAGCGTCAAAGCGAGTGTTGGGAGCGCCTCGTCGATGACATTCACGGCTCCACAACGGAGCATGACCTCTGCGTGGCGAGAGCCAAGGCAGACGGTTTCATCTTCGGTCTGGTCGAAGCAGGTCACCTCCGCCCAGACAGCGAAAGGGACTACGTCATACTGAGCAGCATCCAGCGCCGAAAAGGTTTCCTGCGGACACTGCTCTCGACCCTCAGTTGATAAAACCGTTCGCTTTTTCAGGCGCCCGCAAAGGCGCCTGGCTAAGACGCCGGAAGCGCTTCACGAGCGTCGGCAGTTGCGAGCATAGCCCTGAGCTCTGCCCTTCCACTCGTACGCTCGAAAGACGAAAGTACGTACTCACCACAATTCGTTGAAGCGACCCAAAACCGACCCACTTTCCGCAGCTCGAAGATCGGCATCGTCTGTAAGATGTAGCCAGTAACGTGCAGCTCAGCCGCGCCCGGATTGCCTTGGCCAAACACCACACCAACAGCGCACTCCGACGAGATGAACACATTGCCGAGGTAAGCACTGATCGGCACATCGTACGTCTGAGCCATGGCTCGAATGACTCTCTTCAGCTGAAAAGCCGAAAGCCCGTTCGAGTTGTACTCGGCTGTTTCATCTGACACTCGTACTAACCGCTCCTGCCCGTAAAACCACAACATCCCTTTTACTCCGCTCTGCCACTGACGCTATTAAATGTCGCAGATGAAATCTGCCGAAAAGCCCGTGTATTCGCCTGGATACCCGCGCGGATTCGATATCAACCGGCACCCGGAAACGACGGTGTCTACAGCGTGATGAGTGTGGCCAAAAATCCAAACGTCTGCCTTCGCCACCAGCTGAAACCACTCGTTGAAATACGCTGCTCCAAGGTGTCCTTCGTGCCCATCACCCGCGACCTCTTGGATCGGACAGTGATGGGTGACCACTACCGTTTTCCCGTCAAAATCCTTAGCGAGTTCTTCCTCCAAAAACTTCTTCGCTGAGATATTTCGGGCGATTAAATCGACGGGCCGGAGCTTCCTGAATCCATCCCCAAACCGAATGCACTGGAAGTCGTTCATCCTCTCCCAGCACTGGTACATCGCAAGCTTGTAATTCCCGGTCGACGTGAAATCTGTCCACGCCGTCGTGGCGAGGAAACGGACATCGCCAATGACCACGCACTGATTTTCTAGGACATGCACGTGCTCGGCTGCAGCCTGCTTCATCTTAATCAGCGAGCGGTCGAGATGGCCCCGGAAGTACTCGTGGTTCCCGCAGACGTAGATCACTGGACAATCAAAGGTGGCGTTCGCCCATGTCACTCCCCTCCCACGCACAGAGATGTCTCCGGCGAGCACGACCAGGTCGACGTCTAGCTTAGGTGGCTCGAACTCGGAGAACTCGTTGTGTAGATCGGAGTAGACCGCAATCTTCATACAGCGCTCCATAGGGTAGCGTCGCTACTCCCGGGCCAGTCCGAAGGACGACCGGGCTGCAAAATCTGCAAATGCTCAAGGACGAAATGACAACACCAACTCGAGTGATGCTTGCTTCCTGTATCCGTCCCCGACAAGCAGATAGATTGTGTTGCGAGTCTCGAACATCCATGGATGCTCATGCGAGACCGCATAGGTTGATCGAACCCAACTGCCGGGTACAAAACGCACTCGACTGTCGTGGATGACTTCATGAGCGAGCACGACCATCGGTGCGATTGCGCCCGGCAACGGCTCAACCTCATTCGGTGGGATTTCAACAATGAGCCAACGCTTTACAAGGCAGAACGCTTTTCCAGGAAACCGCTGATCTGCAGCTTTAACCAGCTCTGCTCTATCGCCAGTCCACCCATGGACAACCTCGCCGGCGCCGAAAAGAAACTCCATAGCGTCATCAAGGGACACGGACATCTCTTACCCCCTGGCGCTCGAAATAACTTGCCCGTCATGAGTGACGAACTCGTAGATCGGGGTCGCCTCCGTACCGTCTTTGATGCGGATCTCTGAGAGGAGCCTCATCGAGAACTCAGTCTGATTGGTCATCGCGGGTGGAGCGAGCAGCTGAACTTTGTTGACGCTCAGAAAATCGACTGAATCGCCCTTACACAACGAATCGACAGCCTCGACGCTCGAGACGATGCGCATAGAGGGCCCAAGGCATCCGTCGACGAAGCCACTCCCTTCTACGAGGAAATAGTAGGAATCTGCGTTCAGGCTCGCCGAGTCCCAGAGCAAACGCAGATGATCCGGCGCCAAAAACTGCCCTTGCAAGTCGGCTCGCTTAGTCACTAACACTACTCATACTCCGCATATTTCTCGGGCTGCAAGCTAGTGTTAAGCCCTTCAACAATTGATATAAATTGACACTTTTCCCGGACATTAACTGCAAAAACGCTGAATTTCCTGCGTTCCGGGATAGGTGAGGCACAATAGCACCGATTCACATTCCCTGACTATATTTCATAGATGTGAATTTCGCGATGTGGCCTTATCCTTCCCTTTACGCGGAAGTCTTGATGCCATCGCCCAACTCCTTAGCAGCGGTCTTGCGCACCGTGCGTGCTGCTCGTGGCCTCTCTCAAGAGCAGCTGGTGAAAACGCTAGACGCCCGACACTTGCACAACGTGGAGCACGGCTCTACGAACATGACGTTGAAGATGCTTGAAGGTATCAGCGGCCATCTGGACGTCGACCCTTTAGCACTGCTAGCAGCAGCATCGAGTTTCGACCGTCAGGAGACTTTTGAAGAGTTCATGGCCTACCTGTGGAGCGAGCTCCATAAGCTGCGTGATATGAGGGTCATGGAGAATGTGCCAGCGCAGTTCTCTGACGGCGTACTGATCCCGGCCAAAGGGGGTAAGCCAGCTACCTCCGCCGGCAAGATCAGAGCCGTGCTGGATTGCAAAGCTGAGGGACTGACACAGAAAGAGACCTCGGTGAAGTTAGGCATTCCGCCCTCGACGGTGCACAAGATTTGGCATCGGAAGGATGCTGATCGATAGGATTGAGATCTTCAGTTGAGGGAGTGGATGAAAGGCCGTCCAGCATTTCACAGCCTACATCCACTGCTCGCGACCTGGCTTTGGGCAGCCACGGATAGACGATACTGAATCGGCCTAGGCAAATTCATCCATACCCTCCTATGAGACCAACTCGACTCCACCGTGCTCATAATGGATACATCCCCTATCCGGCGCAGCCGGCTCTCGCTCTAGCCCTCAGTCATCTTGATGAGAGGCCTCGGAAACGTCGGCGAGCGCCTCGCCTACGCTCCAATTGTCATCAGGGTGAAGGAGCGTGGTAACCGCTGTATCTACCGTGGTGTGCACCTCAAATTTTGGCTTATCCTTAAACTCTAGATCCGTATAGAAAATATATTCTACATTCGTAAAAATCCTCGATAGGCGTGGTGCTTGAACTCCCTGACCAAACAGATTGAACTTCGTCCCATCAGGCTCTGAAATTCGGATCATCGCAAAAATGCCCTGCTTTTCGAGAGATTCAAACGTACACCTAGGGGTGTAATCAAATTCTCCCTTGCAGAGCATTTTTGGCTCTCGAGGACTAATCACCGGCCCGTCGAGCAGCTTATTGTACTTTCTCAGAATCTGGTAAATATCAGGGCTCATCTCTGTATCGACCATCACAATAGGTGCATCGCAGTTCGCAGCAACCTTCCGCGCTAACTCAAGGTAGTGAATCATCCAGTCAATCTGCGAATGGAACTCCTCACTGCCCTCAGCAGAGCGAGAGTCGTAGGGTACAAGCTGATTGTTCATCTCGAGCTCAAAAACCAACCGACCTGTCGACAGGTGTTTAGCCGCCTTGACCAACCGCGAGAAGCGCGGGAACTCCAAGATGTCCTTTCCGCGCCATGCATCGAGGGAGATCGAGATATCAAATTTGGTGTCTTGGCCATCATGGGAACAGTGTGCCCTGATATCCACGAGGCCCTCTAACGCAGCCCCCTCGAAAACCGTGCGCAACGTGCCGGAGGTGTAGTAGAACGTGAAGGTATCTACGAGCGTCTCACTTCCATCCTCGGTTCGAACATACAAGGTACCGGGCAATTCGCGCTTAGGCGCCCCCATTGTTAGCGTGCCTTTTTGGCCTCCCAGAACCTTGCCATGCAGTGCCTCAATCAGCCTGGATCCCTCCAACCTGAAGTGGTCACTCGGAATCACAAGCTCCCGGCCTTCCTCCAAGAGCGCTTTTTCCCCTGCCAGGTAGCCTTCGATCTTGTCCGTACCTTCGATGATCAGCTGGAGACTGACCTCTTCCGCTACAGGCTGAATGAAGTACTCGAAGCGATCGCCATGCTTGTTCACTTCGACGCTGAAGCGCGGATCCAAGTTCGCAAGACTCAGCTCGTGTCCTCTCATCAACTCGGCGACAGGTGCGTTCACAGGATCGGCGGACATATTCGAAAAGCGCTGTAGTAAGGCAATTGAGCCTTCGTCCACCGCAACCCTGACTTCCTTCTCCGTGAAGCTTTTCTGGTTGAGCTGCGCATTCGCTCTGATCTCAGCTGCGCGCTTCCATTCCTGGAGTTCCTCGACGCTGTAATTGCTTTGGTCTGCATCGATGAGCCTGGAGTGTGTCTGGCACATCCAGATTCCATTGTCGAAGTGCTTACGCTCATCTGAGGTCTGCTCAGGGTCATACCGGGGGCCTAGCGGTGCTGCAGCCTTGATATGACACGCAACCCCTAGGTTCACAACTCCATCACCCGAGGCGTTGGCACCGTGGGTGTGCACGAAGCAGCCAGGAAAAGCGCATACGTTCCCAGCGCTATCCCGCAGGCGCTGAACCGTGGTGCCAGTGAAGTCGTCGCGAATTCGCGCCACGCGCGGCTGCTTTTCTGATTTTGGCTTGCTCATGCACTTCCCCAAGGTAGCAGAAAACGAACGCGCAAATGATGCTAGGAAATCACCTGGATTGCGATGGTTTGACTGGAGGCGAGAATTGAGATGGCTTGGTGTCGTTCGACCCGTGGAGGGCCAATGCAGCCTCTGAGGCCGGCTCGGAGAGAAATCGGGAGAATTGAGACTCTTCGCCTGGCCCCATCTCGGATGGGGCTGGCTTACTGACTTACTTTTCTTACTGACTTACATTCTTGCTGACTTACTAGGTCTTACTGGGACTTACTTACGAAGACCTCGCAGTTATTCGCCAATACTCCACTTCGACGTAATTGGGTAACGACGATCCCTACCAAACCCTCTCTCAGTTACACGCGGGCCAACTGCAGCTTGACGTCGCTTATACTCATTGAGGTCAACGAGCCTAATAACCTTGTACACGACTTCTTTGTCGAAGCCTTCGTCAATGATGGCATCCGCTGAGTAGTCATGTTCAACATAAAGGCGCAAGATTTCATCCAAAACAGGATACGGTGGGAGCGAGTCTTCGTCTTTTTGATCAGGCGCAAGCTCTGCTGATGGCGGACGATCAATCACCCGCTGTGGAATTACGTATCCAAGCGTGTTCCTATACTCGCTCAACTTAAATACAAGCGTCTTCGGAACATCTTTCAAGACGTCGAAGCCACCAGCCATATCACCATATAGCGTCGCATATCCAACTGCCATCTCGCTCTTGTTACCGGTAGTCAGCACTAAGTAGCGCTTCTTGTTGGAAATCGCCATAAGAATCACACCACGGCAACGCGCCTGTAAGTTCTCTTCGGTGGTATCTTTAGCCAACCCTTCAAACTCAGAAGCAAGAGTAGCGAGGAACGCTTCAACCATAGGCTGAATTGGCATCACGCTATATTTCACGCCTAGCAAATCAGCTTCTTCTTTCGCGTCATCCTGACTCATTTGTGCTGTGTAGTGATACGGCATCATCACCGCTTCAACATTTTCAGCACCAAGAGCATCAACTGCGACAGCCAAACTCAAAGCCGAATCGATACCGCCAGACAGACCAAGTACGACACCTTTAAAACCGTTGCGTTGCACATAGTCCCTAACACCAGTTACCAGTGCCTGATAAACACTGGCCTCAATGCTCAGCAACTCCGACTTCTCAGCTGAGATCGGTGTAACTTTCTTACCATCGACTTCAAAGTCAACAACATGTAGGCCTTCTTCAAAGGCTGGAGCACGCTGAACAACCTTACCGCCTCCGTCAACTACAAAGCTGTTCCCATCGAACACAAGCTCGTCTTGGCCGCCGACTTGGTTAACGTAAACCATTGGAATCGAGCACTCACTTGCTCTTTCAGCCAATAGCTCTTCACGCTCAACCTGTTTTCCTCTATGAAACGGCGAGGCATTCAGAGTCAGCATAAGCTGCGCGCCGGCACTGCAAGCTTGACAAAGAGGTTCTGGGAACCAGATATCTTCACAAATACCCAGCGCAACCTTAACACCGAAAAGCTCAACTACGCAGGGCTCATTACCAGGCACGAAGTAGCGCTTCTCATCGAACACTCGATAATTTGGAAGCTGCTGTTTGTAGTAGCGAGCAACTTCCATACCATCCGCGAATATCCCGCAGCTGTTATAGCGATGACTCTGAAGTTCTTCGTGGCCAGATCCTTCGTCAACCCATGGGAAGCCCACTACGATCGCAATACCTTGAGCAGCGCTTTTAACTTGCTCTAAAGCTTTTTCAATCCGATGCTGCATGCTGGTTCGCAAGAGCAAGTCTTCTGGAGGATAGCCACAGAGAGTTAATTCGGGGAAAACGATAATTTGGGCATGGAGCTCATCACGGGCTCGCTTCGCCGCTTCGATGACCTTTTCAACGTTACCTTGAATATCCCCTACTCGGATATTCAGCTGAGCCATTACCACTCTCAAATTCTGCATGGTTCCTCCTATGCCTTGAGCGGGATGCAAGATGCAGTGCTGGGCCGGATGGGAGGGGTGGCGACCTGGTGGGGGTTTGGGCTTCAGGGTGAAGCTCATGGTGGCCATTTACTCTGAGGCAGGAGCGGCATCTTGCGATATACCTCCCCATTATGCCCTATCCTCATCGCCCCATTTCTAGGCCGGGAGTGGGCAGGTCAAAAAAATTTACACTTTTTTTGGGGTTGTGCAGTTGTGGTTTTTGCACAGCTGCCTACCCTATATATAAGCCTTACAGAGATGTGGATTGTGCACTTTATAGGGGGGCAGAGGGTAATGGGCTTCTTTACCAAGTTTGGTGATGGTGCCTGCGACCTGGCGCCGTTGAGTGGGCTGGTGAAGAATCAGGTGCGGGCGATTGCGCGCAGCTTCGGTGCGCCGGAGTCACTGGTGGAAAAGGTGCCAACGGCCGACCTCGAAGACCTGGAGCCGGGCAAGCCGGACGAGGCGTCACATGGCGTGACCTACGCGCAGATCGATGCCTTCCTGCATGGGCAGCCGGTTGACCAGGCAGCGTTCGACATCATCGTCGCCACCTACCGCAAGACCCAGCACAAGCGCGAACTGCCGTTCGCTCCTTGATAGGCGATAGAAAGACCTGTAGGAGCGGGNNGACGCATTCGCGGGTGAACCCGCTCCTACAGGGTTCGCCGTCAGCCTTTGATTACTTGACGATGACCTTGCCTTTCATCATCGAGATGTGGCCCGGGAAGGTGCAGAAGAAGCTGTAGTCACCACCGGCTTCCAGCTTGGAAGTGTCGAACTTCACTTCGGTTTCTTTCTCAGGCGCGCCGATCATCTTGGTGTGGGCGATGATCGCGGCGTTGTCAGCCTTCAGGTAGTCCTTATCCAGACCCTGGCTCATGCCTTCGGTGGCAATGGCCTGCATGTCGGCAGTCTTGCTGATCACCAGGTTGTGGCCCATGACGTTCTTCGGCAGGTTGCCAGAGTGGGTCAGTTTGACGGTGAATTCCTTGCAGCTCTTGTCGACAGTGAATTCCTTGCTGGTGTAGGACATCTGGTCAGTCGAGTCGACAGTGACCGAGCACTCGGCGGCGAAGACAGAAGCGCTGGCGAGGGTCAGCAGGGATACCGCTACAGCTTTCGCAAACATCATGAATCTCCTTGGCAGGGTTTTATCAATTGCGAGACTGCCTGAAACCGTTCAGCCCCTTGCTGATATGGGTCAAGGGGGTGTCAAGCGGTCAGCCAGTAGAATTGTTCAATGGATTGTATACAACCAATCTAAGGGCACATCATGCCCTTTTATTAGACGATGGGACAACCTCTCATTTAGGAGCAATACCAAATGCCCATCTCCAACTTCCTCAATAGCCTGCTCGCTGCCTACGCCCACGGCACCACAGGAGCCATCTGCGAATTCTCCCGACCAGAATGAACCCGGCCTTGGAAGCGACGGGCATGCGCCGTACCCTGTGCGCCTGAGTGACAGGAGATGAGCAATGCCCGTACGTTCCGTTTGTGTGTTCTGCGGCGCCAGCATGGGCGCCAACCCTGCCTACCGTGAAGCAGCCGTCGCGCTAGGCCAGGCCATTGCCCGCCGTGGCTTGACCCTGGTGTATGGCGGTGGCGCGGTCGGCTTGATGGGCGTGGTGGCCGACGCGGCCATGGCGGCCGGCGGCGAAGTGGTCGGGATCATTCCACAGAGCCTGCTGGACGCTGAAGTCGGCCACAAAGGCCTGACCCGCCTGGAAGTGGTGGATGGCATGCATGCGCGCAAGGCCCGCATGGCCGAGCTGAGCGATGCCTTCATTGCCTTGCCGGGAGGGCTGGGTACGCTGGAGGAACTGTTCGAAGTGTGGACCTGGGGGCAGCTGGGCTATCACGCCAAGCCACTCGGGCTACTGGATGTGAACGGTTTCTACGACAAGCTGGGCGGGTTCCTCGACCATATCGTCGAAGAAGGCTTCGTGCGCCCGCAACACCGGGCGATGTTACTGCTGGGGCAGCAGCCGGACGAGCTGCTGGACGGGATGGACAGCTTTGTGGCGCCGGTCGCGCCTAAGTGGGTCGACAAGCAGCCTGATTGAAGCTGAGACTTTTGGGACCGCTTCGCGGTCCTTTCGCGACACAAGGCCGCTCCCACAAAGGCAATGGGGGAGCGGCCTTGTATCGCGATGGGCTGCAAAGCAGCCCCAATAGTCGATCAGTTAACGCGGAATGACAGGCTGACGCGGCTTCTTGTTGCCCTTGCCGCCCTTGCTCGCCTCTTTGCGCTCCTTGGCCGCCTGCTGGTTACGCGCAAACGCCTCGGCCTTGGCCTTTTCGCGCTTGTCCCACGGCTTGCTGCCATCGCTGCCACGCGGCGGCAGACCGGTGTGCTGGGTCAGGATCTTCTGGTCCTTGCCCACCTTGTGGCTACCTGCCGGGGTCGAGTTCTTCCGGCGCGCGCTCTGGTAGCTGTCGGTCTGCGGCTGGTGCGCCGGAATCAGCTGGTGCTTGCCCGGCCCGATCAGGTCGGCGCGCCCCATACGCTGCAGCGCTTCACGCAGCATCGGCCAGCCCTTCGGGTCGTGGTAGCGCAAGAACGCCTTGTGCAGACGGCGTTGCTCGTCGCTCTTGACGATCTCCACCCCTTCGCTCTTGTAGGTCACCTTGCGCAGCGGGTTCTTGCCTGAGTGGTACATGGCCGTGGCCGAGGCCATTGGCGACGGGTAGAACGCCTGTACCTGGTCGGCGCGGAAGCCGTTGCCCTTCAGCCACAGGGCCAGGTTCATCATGTCTTCGTCGGTGGTACCGGGGTGCGCGGCAATGAAGTACGGGATCAGGTACTGCTCCTTGCCCGCTTCTTTCGAGAACTTCTCGAACATGCGCTTGAAGCGGTCGTAGGTGCCGATACCCGGCTTCATCATCTTGTCCAGCGGGCCGCGCTCGGTGTGCTCCGGGGCAATCTTCAGGTAGCCGCCAACGTGGTGGGTGACCAGTTCCTTGACGTACTCCGGCGATTCCACCGCCAGGTCGTAGCGCAGGCCGGAAGCAATCAGGATCTTTTTCACACCCGGCAAGGCACGGGCCTTGCGGTACAGCTCGATCAGGGAGCTGTGGTCGGTGTTGAGGTTTTCGCAGATGCCCGGGAACACGCACGATGGCTTGCGGCAGTGCTTCTCGATCTCGTGGCTCTTGCAGGCGATGCGATACATGTTGGCGGTCGGCCCGCCAAGGTCGGAGACCACGCCGGTGAAGCCCGGCACCTTGTCACGCATCTCTTCGATTTCGTGCAGGATCGACTCGTGCGAGCGGTTCTGGATGATGCGGCCTTCATGCTCGGTGATCGAGCAGAAGGTACAGCCACCGAAGCAGCCACGCATGATGTTCACCGAGAAGCGGATCATTTCGTAGGCCGGGATGCGCTCCTTACCGTAGGCGGGGTGCGGCACACGGGCGTACGGCATGCCGAACACGTAGTCCATTTCCTCGGTGCTCATCGGGATGGGTGGTGGGTTGAACCACACATCCACTTCGCCGTGCTTCTGTACCAGGGCACGGGCGTTGCCCGGGTTGGTCTCCAGGTGCAGCACGCGGTTGGCGTGGGCATAGAGCACCGGGTCGTTACGCACCTTTTCGAACGATGGCAGGCGGATCACCGACTTTTCCCGGGTCACGGCCGGGCTGTCGAGAATTTGCACCACCTTGGCTTCGTTCGGGTCTTCCTGGTCGCCCTTGGCCTGCTCGATGGCGCAGGCCTGGGTGTCCTGGGTGTTCACGTACGGGTTGATGATCTTGTCGACGCGACCTGGGCGGTCGATACGGGTGGAGTCGATCTCGTACCAGCCCTGCGGGGTATCGCGGCGCACGAAGGCAGTGCCGCGCACGTCGGTGATGGTTTCGATCTTCTCGCCGCTGGACAGGCGCTGCGCCACCTCGACCACCGCACGCTCGGCGTTGCCGAACAGCAGGATGTCGGCGCTGGCGTCGATCAGGATCGAGTGACGAACCTTGTCCTGCCAGTAGTCGTAGTGGGCGATGCGGCGCAGCGAAGCCTCGATGCCGCCGAGCACGATCGGCACATGCTTGTAGGCTTCCTTGCAGCGCTGGCTGTACACCAGGCTGGCACGGTCCGGACGGCTGCCGGCCAGACCACCCGGGGTGTAGGCATCGTCGGAACGGATCTTCTTGTCCGCGGTGTAGCGGTTGATCATCGAGTCCATGTTACCGGCGGCCACGCCGAAGAACAGGTTCGGTTCGCCGAGCTTCATGAAGTCGTCTTTCGACTGCCAGTTCGGCTGGGCGATGATGCCCACGCGGAAGCCCTGGGCCTCCAGCAGACGGCCAATGATGGCCATGCCGAACGACGGATGGTCAACGTAGGCATCACCGGTCACGATGATGATGTCGCAGGAATCCCAGCCGAGCAGATCCATCTCCTCCCTGCTCATTGGCAGGAAAGGTGCTGGCCCGAAGCATTCGGCCCAGTACTTGGGATAGTCGTAGAGTGGTTTGGCTGCTTGCATGTCAGTGACCGGTTCTGGTGTGCAGGGAAATCGCGGGCGCGGAATATAGCACAAATTTTGACCAAATCCGACTGTCTTCGTGGGGATTGGTGGGCGGGGCGACGGTTGGGGGATGGACGTGGCAGGTGGTTGGCTTGAGGGGTGTAGTGGGGTTGCCAGGTGTTCGACAGAATCCTTGCAGCGCCTGTGAGATCAAGCGCCGCGCGGGCGGCGCTCGATCTCATAGGCGCTGAAACTGTTGCGGCGAACTCCTGGCGGCCTTCATGCAACCTGAAGCCAACCCCTCACTGCCTCATCCACAGCTCAGCATCATCCATCAGCGCCTTGGCCATCGCACTCAGGTAATGGGCAGCCCAGATCATCATCGGCTTCTCATCCATCAACCCGGTGATGGTCAGTTCGCGCACATAGCCCATCAACTCCGAAGACTGCTCGCGGGCGTCTCTACACTGGATCCCGGGCTCGATGCGGAACAACGGGTGGGGTAAACCCGCTCCCACAGGTACGGTGCAACTCTTGAAGCCTATGGTGAACCTGTAGGAGCGGGTTCACCCGCGAAAGGGCCAGCCCAGGCAATCAACGAAGCCTTACAGCAGGCCCCTGCCCCTGCATCGGGTTGTCTTCAAGAAAAGGGGGATAGTGGGGTGGATCGGGGCAAGGCGATTACTCACAGGAAAACCTGAGCCTGCTTAGACCGATGGCGATCGCGCCCCCTGCTGAGCGATCGCAATTCCTTCAGATTTTTACTGAATGTTTAGCCTATCCAACCCTGAGAAAGTGCTAACCAGCTAATTATTGGTGCTTTTTTCTTTATCTCTTAAGAATTGTAGGAATCAACCTTCTAGTCTTAGTAAAAAATCCTACATTAACTTTCCTCAACAAATCCCGAGAAGATCTTGAACCCCAAAAAAAACAAGTGCTACAACAGTGACGCGCTGAAAGGCGCACTCAAACCAACTCTATAGGAGCATTAGCCATGGGACGTCGTCGTTCTGAAATCCACACTCTGCAGATCCCACGCGTGATGAACTACACATTCACCGAGTCCGAGGTTGAATTTCTCAACCTTCTGTAAGTGACAAACCAGAAGGGGCTTAGCCCCTTCTGGCTTTACCAAGGAGCAGAACATGATCACCGAACGCGAGCTGAACATAGAAGAGGCCTACAACCGCTTGACAAGAATGCATCATCACTTAGGGCTTCAATCGAAAACAGAACTATCAAAAAAGAATAGCCTGGTCGCCACATGCCACTTATACGACAGCGCCTACAAAGAAGTTTCTTGCGGAGCAGGAAAAGGGGAGCATTGCGAACTAGGAGCCCTTGCCGAGAGCCTAGAGCATTACTTCGTCGACAAGAGCACTCCACCACTCATCGAAAGCGACCAAATTTTGCAATCGATAGCCCCATTTGACGATTGGCTTCTAAAATCCATTCCCCCGGATTGCCGAATACCTTATTTCAGTCTTCAGGCATTGAACAGCTACGACGAAATAGCCATTCCCGCGATATTGATAGCACCTTCCTCCAGAAACATTGATGAAATCGAAAAAACTGCAGCGGGCTTTCTTTCCAAATATTCGACCAACTCTGGTACAGCACTTGGCTGCACGGAGAACGAGGCTCTGCTCCACGCCATCAATGAAGCTATCGAACGTCACGCACTTTCTATGTACTACCTATCACTTTGTGGCCTGACTTCCCCACCCAAACTTTACCAACCTTCGATTTCTTTTCTGGAAGAAACATTTGCCCATGATACCGAGCTTCTCCGTCGAGCCAAAAAACTAGAAATATACTTGACGCACGACTTCTACGAAGTTTCATTTTGCATTGCTGTTTCTCGTAGTAAAAAAGAAGGCTCACTCAGCAGCATTGGCTCCGGCAGCTCCATCAACCCCTCCATTGCAATGTACCGCGCCGTAACGGAACAGATTCAGTGCGAGCAGCTTTCTGGGGCCACAGAAAAACAAGAGGATCTCTCTGCTGAAAAAATGCTTACTCATTCAACCCGCCTTTCAGCACTTATACACCCATGCCCCACATATGCTGTACCCGCTTTTCACCCTCCGCATACCGACCTCAGCGTGCGCGGGCAAGTCAAGCGAACACTGATCAACTTGGAAAAACATAATAAGGTCGCATTCTATCGCACACTTTATGAGCACCCGAATCTCGCTACGGTTGTTCAGGTGTTCATACCCGGACTTGAACGCTTCCACCTGATCAGATCAGGTATTCCAGTCGCGCCACAGAGTGCACTCAAAGGCATAAGGCAATGACATGCAAATCTATAGAGGAATTCTCGCCGCCCTCGGCGCGACACTGCTCCTGAAAATCGCGACCGTCGTACCTGCTCTAGTCTTGGCCGACATCATTGACAACCTGGCCACCTCAGCCGCGTCTTCCCAGCTTCTGCTAGGAGCCTTCATATGCCTTGTCGCATTACAAGCCTCAATGACCCCTCTACAAGCCTGGTGCCTGGCGCGGCTTTGCCAGGAACGCGTGAAGCAACTTTCCATCCGCTGGTGCCGCGAATTGCTGGACAAGCGCTTCGAGGCCTATGGACAACTCCATGGCGGAACACTGGTAAAAGTACTGGATAGGGGCATTACCGCACAGGAGCGGTGGTTAGGCTTTCTGATTGGCTCGGCATGGCCGGTGCTAGCCGAAGCTGCAGTGCTGATAACGCTCTTCGCTTACCTGGGGGCTACTTCGGTATTGATCGGCCTCATCCCTTTGAGCCTGGCCTACCTGTGGGCCAACGATCGCCTGGTGCGCTGGCGCCGGCCACATATCGAGGCAGTGAACGCGCGCGAGGATGAACTGGCGGAACAATGGGTCGATACCTTCGCCAGCGCGGCAACGGTCAAACTGGAAAAGGCCGAGGATGCCGCAATGCTCCCGGTCAACCAGACACTTTCGCACTATGCCGACTCAGCAGTGCAGGTAGCTCACAGTGGGGGTTGGATTCAGAGCCTGCGCACCTTGTTCATAGGCCTGGGCAGTGGCGGTTTGCTCATGTGGGGTATCCATGATCAGGCTCTGGCAACACCGCAATTGAGCCTGGGCGAGCTGGTTGCTCTCTTCACCTTGGTGAGCGGATTGCTGGCAGGGGTTGCGCAACTTGCTGAGGCCTGGCGATTGCTAGACCAGTTTCAGCTAGACAAACGCAAACTCGAACACTGGCTCCAGCTCCCCTCGTTCGGCCCAGCATGCACTACTGAGGCGAAGTCCCAAGACAAGGACGCTGGCCTAAGCATCGCCCCGTGCCAGTTGAGCGCTCGAGATACTGTACAACTTCACATCGAAGAACCCTTGGTACTGCACAAAGGAGAACGGGTCGCACTGATCGGGCCCAGCGGATGTGGTAAATCGACACTTCTGCATACGCTGGCGGGAACGATATTCCCGTTGCGCAAGGATGTGCACCTGCACGGCAGGTGCCTGGCGTCGCTCGACGCTAGTGAACAATTCAGTCGATTACGACTCTGCCCTCAGGATGCGCATTTCATTCCCGGCCCCCTGCCCCGCGCGGTGCTGTTCGAGCAAGCTCATGATCGCGCTCAAATCGAACGATGGCTTGAACGGTTGGGCCTGAGCAAAGACTGGTACGAACTTGATCTGGATGCACGCGCAGAATCGATATCGGGCGGCGAAGCACGCAGGCTGACGCTGCTACGCCTTCTTAATCAGCCTGGGGAATTCAATTTCTTTGACGAACCCACAGCCGGGCTCGATGCCGCGTCGGCAGAGCGAACCTGGGACCTGTTGTTCGAAGCATTTAAAGGGCGAGGGCTGATTTGCGTGACGCATGATCAGAGCGCACTGTCGCGGTTTGACCGGGTGATCACCCTGAGCGAGGGGCGGATCATCAGCCAAGGGCAAACGAACATCGCTCAGATTTCAGAGCTAGCAGGCGCACCACAAACCTTGTAGGAGCGGCCTTGCTAGCTCAATGGGTTATTCATCTTCATCAAAGTTGTACATCCCCGGCGCCAAGTTCTCGAACCGGGTGTACTTGCCGATAAACGCCAAACGCACGAAGCCGATGGGGCCGTTACGCTGTTTGCCGATGATGATTTCCGCCACGCCCTTGTGCTCGGTCTCGGGGTGGTACACCTCGTCGCGGTACACGAACATGATCACGTCGGCGTCCTGCTCGATTGCACCGGATTCACGCAAGTCGGAGTTCACCGGGCGTTTGTTCGGGCGCTGTTCCAGCGAGCGGTTCAGCTGCGAAAGGGCAATGACCGGGCAGTTGAACTCCTTGGCCAGGGCCTTGAGCGAGCGGGAAATTTCGGAAATTTCGTTGGTACGGTTGTCACCGGCCGACCCCGGAATCTGCATCAGCTGCAGGTAGTCGACCATGATCATGGCGATTTCACCATGCTCACGGGCCAGGCGGCGGGTACGCGCGCGCATTTCCGAGGGGCTGATACCCGCCGTATCGTCGATGAACAATTTTCGGTCGTTGAGCAGGTTCACTGCCGAGGTCAGGCGCGGCCAGTCGTCGTCATCCAGCTGACCGGAACGGACCTTGGTCTGGTCGATACGACCCAGAGACGAAAGCATACGCATGATCAGCGACTCCCCTGGCATCTCGAGGGAGAACACCAGCACCGCCTTGTCGGTCCGCAGTACGGCGTTTTCCACCAGGTTCATGGCGAAGGTGGTCTTACCCATCGACGGACGGCCGGCGACGATGATCAAGTCCGCCGCCTGCAGCCCGCTGGTCTTTTCGTCGAGATCGGTGTACCCGGTGGAAATACCGGTGATGTCGCTGTCGGAGTTGAACAGCGTATCGATGCGATCGATGGCCATGGTCAACAGTTCGTTGACGCCCACCGGGCCGCCGGTTTTTGGCCGCGCCTCGGCAATCTGGAAGATCTGCCGCTCGGCATCGTCGAGAATCTCGGCAGCGTTGCGCCCCTGCGGGTTGAACGCGTTGTCGGCGATGTCGGTACTGATGCTGATCAGCTGGCGCAACGTGGCCCGCTCGCGAATGATCGCGGCGTAGGCCTTGATGTTGGCCACCGAAGGGGTGTTCTTGGCCAGCTCGGCCAGGTAAGCCAAACCGCCGATCTGCGAGGACAGGCCTTCCTTGTCCAACTGCTCGTGCAGGGTCACCACGTCGAATGGCTGGTTGGCGTCGGCCAACTTGTGCACAGCGCGGAAGATCAGCCGGTGGTCATGCCGGTAGAAATCGCCGTCCGACACCTGGTCCAGCACCCGCTCCCAGGCATTGTTGTCCAGCATCAGGCCACCGAGCACGGCCTGTTCGGCCTCGATGGAATGCGGCGGTACCTTCAGGGCTGCGGTTTGCAGGTCAAGCTGTTCGGAGGTGGTGATCTCGTTCATGGCCACGAAAGAATTCTGGAGGATGAAAAAGACAAAGGGCACGGCCTGTCGAAAACAGGACCGTGCCCGATGTTAACCGCCTGACTCGCAAGGAGCCAGCCAGTTAGCGCAGCTTAGGCAGCTACGACGACCACGCGTACGGTGGCTTCAACGTCGCTGTGCAGGTGCACGGCTACGTCGTATTCGCCAACCTGACGGATGGTGCCGTTCGGCAGACGAACTTCAGCCTTGGCCACTTCAACGCCGGAGGCGGTCAGGGCGTCAGCGATGTCGTGGGTGCCGATCGAACCGAACAGCTTGCCTTCGTCGCCAGCGGTGGCAGTGATGGTCACTTCCAGCTCGGCCAGTTGGGCAGCGCGGCTTTCAGCCGAAGCTTTCTTGTCAGCGGCTGCTTTTTCCAGCTCGGCACGACGCTCTTCGAACGCAGCCAGGTTGGCGGCGTTGGCAACGGTGGCCTTGCCGAATGGCAGCAGGAAGTTACGGCCGTAACCAGCCTTAACTTTTACTTTGTCGCCCAGGTTGCCCAGGTTAGCGACTTTTTCCAGCAGGATCAGTTCCATTTGGTAAAACCTCTTAACTTTTAACCTTCACCGTTCGCGGAGTCTTTCCCCGGAGGGGACTTGCGACCGCGAAAATCAATCAGGCTGTCGACAATGGCCAAAACCATCAGCAACGGATAAATCAGCTGCATGATCAGCGGTAGCGTCACGTACATCCCCACCAGCCAGAAACCGGCCAGTCGGCCCTGTGCCACCAGCCCGTGCATCAAGGCGATGCCGGCCAGCACCAGTACCAGGCTGGAAGCCGATGCCAGGATGATGAACTGCGGGCCGATAAACGGCGCCACCACCATCACTGCCACCAAGACCGCCATGGTCTGTTTCGGCAACTTCAGTTCGCGAAACTCGCGACCGAAGCCTCCAGGGTTGTACAACGCTGCCTGCCAATAGCGCGCCAGCATCAACGCCAGCACACTGAACAATTGCACCGTCACTGCTGTGGAAGCGACCAGCACAGGGCGGATCAGCTCACCGGAGAGCACCGGTTGCCCTTCGATTTGCGGCATGGCTTCGGCAAACGCCTTGGCCAGCACATCGAAGGTTTGCGCCAGCGCCAGATCAAGCACGAGGCTGAAAGCCACGGCGAACACGGCACTGGCGAGCAACACCCGGCTCCAGGGATGCTCAGCACGCAACATGGCGGCCAGGGCTAAGGCACCCGCAATCACCAGAAAGGTGATGGGATCGCCCATGACCCACACGGCCAGCCCGGCCAGCAAGCCGCCGGCGATGACCGATGTAGCATCCTTGAACCCACGCCGCAGCAGCACAAGGCTGCCGGCAGCGGCACTCAACCAGAACAGCAGCGGCAGTACCGCGCTGATGACCACCACCAGGGTGGCCTGCACACGACCGCGCATGATGAAACTTGCTAACGCTCGCATGCTAATCCCTTACTGCTTGTCGACGACCCGGTCTCAGCGGCCGTGGCTGTCGGTGTAGGGCAGCAGGGCCAGGAAGCGGGCGCGCTTGATAGCGGTAGCCAGCTGACGCTGATAACGAGCTTTGGTACCGGTGATACGGCTTGGAACGATCTTGCCGGTTTCGGATACGTAAGCTTTCAGGGTGTTGAGATCTTTGAAGTCGATCTCTTTCACGTCTTCAGCAGTGAAGCGGCAGAATTTACGACGACGGAAGAAACGTGCCATTTAATAGGCTCCTCTAAAGGTCCGTGGATTACTCGTCAGCGTTATCGCTGGAGTCGCTGTCATTGCTGTCGTCGCCTTCGGCGGAGTCAGCATGCTCAGGACGCTCGCGACGCTCACGGCGCTCGCTGCGGTTCTCTTCAGCCTTCAGCATCTCGGACTGGCCGGTAACGGCTTCGTCGCGACGGATGACCAGGTTACGGATAACGGCATCGTTGTAGCGGAAGTTGTCTTCCAGCTCGGCCAGGGCCTTGCCGGTGCACTCAACGTTCAGCATCACGTAGTGAGCCTTGTGAACATTGTTGATTGCGTAGGCCAGTTGACGACGGCCCCAGTCTTCCAGGCGGTGGATTTTGCCACCATCTTCTTCGATCAGCTTGGTGTAACGCTCAACCATGCCGCCGACTTGTTCGCTCTGGTCCGGGTGAACCAGGAAGATGATTTCGTAATGACGCATGAATGCTCCTTACGGGTTAGTAGTCTGCCAGTGAATCTGGTCAGACAAGGAGTGAATGACACTGTATGTCTTGCACGGAGGGGAGGCACATGAGCGCCTGCCAGCTCGGCAAGGGGCGCAATTGTAGAGAAGCCGGGGCGCACAAGCAAGGTGATTGGTGAATATTTGAACAGCCTGAAACATATTTACAGGCTGCGGGCCCTTTCNCACCCGCGAAGAGGCCGGAACAGGCCGAGAATCAGCGCTTGGCCCGACGCTGACGCACGGCCTCGAACAGGCAAACCCCGGTCGCCACCGACACGTTAAGGCTGCTGACGCTACCTGCCATCGGCAACTTCACCAGGAAGTCGCAATGCTCACGGGTGAGCCGGCGCATGCCCTTGCCTTCCGCCCCCATGATCATCACCAGTGGCCCGGTCAGGTCTTGCTGGTAGATCTCCTGCTCGGCCTCGCCAGCGGTACCCACTACCCACAGGCCACGCTGCTGCAACTTCTCAAGCGTACGCGCCAGGTTGGTCACAGCCACCAGCGGAATGACTTCTGCTGCACCACAAGCCACCTTTCGCACAACCGGCGTCAACGTTGCGGATTTGTCCTTGGGCACGATCACTGCCGTGGCACCGGCCGCATCCGCGGTACGCAGACAAGCGCCGAGGTTGTGCGGGTCGGTCACGCCGTCCAGCACCAGGATCAGCGGCGGCGTTTCTGTGCGCTCAAGCAGCTCTTCGAGCATCAGCTCGCCCCACACCTGGCTCGGACTGACCTCGGCTACAACGCCTTGGTGCACACCTTCGACCCAGGCATCCATCTCACGGCGCTCGGCCTGGCCGACCGGCACGCGGTTTTCCGCGGCCAGCGCCAGCAAGGTTTCGAGGCGTGGCTCACTGCGCCCTTCCGACAGCCAGATCTGCTTGACCCGCTTTGGATGGTGCTGCAGCAATGCCTGCACGGCGTGTACGCCGTAGATTTTTTCCAGCTGACTCATGAATTGCTCTTGTTTTTGCGTGGTGCGCCGGACTTCGGCGGGCCTTTACGGTGCTTGGTCGGTTTGCCGGACGGCTTGCCACCTTTCTCCGATTTGCTGCCAGCACTGCTGCGCGCGTCGGTCATCAGCGCTTTTTTCATCTCGCGGCTTTTACGCACTTCAGCGTTTCGCTGCACAGCATCCTTGGGGAAGTACGCTTCGGACGCTTCGCTTTTGCGGCTGCGCGGTTTGGGCGTGGCTTTCGCTTCGGTTGCCGGCTGCTGCTCGGCTTTTTCGGCAACCGGCGCGGCGCCACGCTGCTTGCGGCCGATCGGTGCGGCGAGGGTCTTTTCCGACACTTCGAAGTCGATCTTGCGCTCATCCAGATCAACACGCATGACCTTGACTTCGATGGTGTCGCCCAAGCGGAAGCTGCGACCGGTGCGCTCGCCAGCCAGGCGATGGTGTACCGGGTCGAAGTGGTAGTAGTCACCTGGCAACGCACTGACGTGCACCAGGCCCTCTACATAGATATCGGTCAGCTCGACGAACAGGCCGAAACCGGTCACCGCCGTGATCACACCCGGGAAGGTCTCGCCCACGCGATCTTTCATGAACTCGCACTTGAGCCAGTTGACCACGTCACGGGTGGCCTCGTCGGCCCGGCGCTCGGTCATCGAGCACTGCTCGCCAAGTTGCTCCAGGGTGTTTTCGTCGTACGGGTAGATACGCGCCTTGGGGATGCTCATGGCGCCGGCACGCTTGACGTGCGGGGTATCGACCTTGGAGCGGATGATGCTGCGGATGGCGCGATGCACCAGCAGGTCCGGGTAACGACGGATCGGCGAGGTGAAGTGGGTGTACGCCTCGTAGTTCAGGCCGAAGTGGCCGTTGTTCTCGGTGCTGTACACGGCCTGGCTCAGCGAGCGCAGCATCACCGTCTGGATCAGATGGAAGTCCGGGCGACCGGCGATGCTCGCCAGCAGGGCCTGGTAATCTTTCGGTGACGGGTCCTTGCCCTTGTGCAGGCTCAGGCCCAGCTCGCCGAGGAAGGCGCGCAGTTTTTCCAGGCGCTCCGGCGGCGGGCCATCGTGCACGCGGTACAGGGCCGGTACGCCGTGCTTCTGCAGGAACTCGGCCGTGGCCACGTTGGCCGCCAGCATGCATTCCTCGATCAGCTTGTGAGCATCGTTGCGCACGGTCGGGCGAATTTCGGCGATCTTGCGCTCGTCGCCGAAGATGATGCGGGTTTCCTGGGTTTCGAAGTCGATGGCGCCACGTGTGTGACGCGCCTCCACCAGCACCTTGTACAGGTTGTACAGGTTCTTCAGGTCGGGCACGACTTCCTTGTATTCCTCGCGCAGCGCCTTGCCCTCACGGGTACGCGAGTGCTCGAGCATGCTGCTGACCTTGTTGTAGGTCAGGCGGGCATGGGAGTGGATTACGCCTTCGTAGAACTGGTAGTCGACCATCTGGCCGGCTTTGTTCATGGTCATTTCACAGACCATGGCCAACCGGTCGACATGCGGGTTCAGCGAGCACAGGCCGTTGGACAGCTCTTCGGGGAGCATCGGCACCACGCGCTCGGGGAAGTAAACCGAGTTGCCGCGCTGCTGGGCTTCGACATCCAGGGCAGAGCCCAGACGCACGTAGCTGGACACGTCAGCGATGGCCACGTACAGGCGCCAGCCACCGGAGAACAGACGCAGCTTGCCCAGCGGTTCGCAATAAACGGCATCGTCGAAGTCGCGGGCGTCTTCACCGTCGATGGTGACGAACGGCAGATGGCGCAGGTCGACACGCTTCTCTTTGTCCTTCTCCTCGACTTCGGAGCGGAACTTGCGTGCCTCCTTGACCACATCGTTGGGCCAGACGTGCGGAATGTCGTAGCTGCGCAGGGCAACGTCGATTTCCATGCCTGGTGCCATGTAGTTGCCGATGACTTCGACCACATCGCCTTGCGGCTGGAAGCGCGGCGTTGGCCAGTGGGTGATCTTGATCTCGACGAACTGGCCGATCTTGGCACCGCCGTTACGCCCGGCAGTCACCAGCACTTCCTGCTGGATCTTCGGGTTGTCCGGGGTTACGTAACCGATGCCGCCTTCTTCGAAATAGCGGCCGACCACGCTTTCGTGGGCACGGGAGATGACTTCGACCAGCACGCCTTCACGGCGGCCACGGCGGTCGACACCGGAGACGCGGGCCAGGCCACGGTCGCCGTCGAACACCAGTCGCATCTGCGACGGGCTGAGGAACAGGTCTTCGCTGCCGTCATCGGGAATAAGGAAGCCGAAGCCGTCGCGGTGGCCGGAGACGCGACCGCAGATCAGGTCCAGCTTGTCTACCGGGGCATAAGTGCCGCGCCGGGTATAGATAAGCTGGCCATCGCGCTCCATGGCACGCAGGCGGCGGCGCAGGGCTTCGATCTGGTCTTCTTCATACAGACCGAACTCTTTTGCCAGCTCCTCGCGGGCAGCAGGTTCGCCTCGGTCGGCGAGACGCTGCAGGATCAGCTCACGGCTGGGAATGGGGTTGTCGTATTTTTCCGCTTCGCGAGCGGCCTCGGGATCGAGGGATTGCCAATCGGCCATCAGAAGGGGTTCACCTTGGGGTATATAGATATGAATTCTGGCATAGGCGTATTGAAACCGGAAATGTCTGCCTTGGACAGCCCCCGCTGCAGTGCATAAACAGCAGAAATAGGCTTGTGGAATCAACAAGTTGAATTTTTTGAATTTTTTTTCGATTGGGGGCTTTACAGCCTTGGGGAGCGTCCGTATAGTGCGCACCACAACGACGGACAACCCCGAAGTTGTAGTAGAGATGAACGACGCTGTAAAGCATCAAGTAACCTCGAATGTGTGCCCAGGTGGCGGAATTGGTAGACGCGCTGGTTTCAGGTATCAGTGACCGCAAGGTCGTGGAAGTTCGAGTCTTCTCCT